>JACIWR010000150.1 GCA_014360845.1 Anaerolineae bacterium | reverse complement strand
AACATGGTCGAGATTGAGCTGAGTATCCTGTTCGAGCAATGTTTAGACGATCGGATTCCTGACGACGAGGCCCTGCGGCGTGAAGTCAAAGCTTGGGAGACTGCACGCAATGAGCGGCGCGCCACTGTCAACTGGCGCTTCAGTACCTCCGATGCTCGTGTGAAGCTCGAACGGCTCTATCCGAACTTATCAGAATCACCTTGATGAAGTACTAGAGCTGGTCGCCGGGTTTTGCCTGATCCAGCCCGAAGGCATCCGGTGCGATGGGGATGGTGATGCGTTCGATGCGGTCGAGATGCCCGCGAGCTGAGCCCATGCGCGGTATGCGCACGGTGAACACGCTGCCTTTTCCCACTTCGCTTTCCACGCTCACGGTGCCGCGGTGGGCTTCGATGACGTTATAAGTGACAAATAAGCCCAATCCCAGGCCGCGCATCATCCCATTCTCCACTTTGGTGGTGAAGCCGGGTTCGAAGATACGCTCCAGATTCTCCGGGGGAATGCCGCAGCCCGTATCGGCAATCTGAATCTCCACCCCGCCGGTTTTCCACTCCTGCGTGCCAATTCGCACCCCGGCCGGCAGCCGACGAGTGGTCACCCGGATTTCAGGTTGCGCTGGCGGTGGCTCAACGCGCTGGATCGCTTCCAAAGCGTTGAGCAGCAAGTTCAGGAAAGCCTGCTGCAGGTGCGAGGCACTGCCAATGATAAAGGGTAATTGCTCGTCGAAATCGCGCACGATGCGCACCCCATCGCGCTCGGCCCGTCCGGAGACCAGCTTCAGGGATTCGTCCAGGATGAGGTTGATGTCGGTGGACTCGTGGCCTATGGCCGAGGTGGGGCGCGCGAAATCGGTGAAGCGGCGAACGATGTCGGCGATGCGTCGTGCCCCGCTGATGATTCTTTGCAGGTCTTCAACATCCTCAGGGCTCAAATTGGGTCTGGCCAGCAGCAGTTGCGCGTGACCAAGCACCACGGACAAGGGGTTGTTGATCTCGTGAGCTACCCCATCGGCCAGGGCACCGGCTGCGGCCATCCGCGCCGAACGCAACAAATGCGCCTGAGTACGGCGCAGTTCTTCCAACTGCTCCTGGGTCTGCCGGAAGAGACGGGCCTTTTCCACCGCCGAGGCCACCTGGTCTGCGATCTGCTGCAAGAGGTGCAGGTCATCCGCGTCGAACTGTGTCGTGTTCCGGCTCCCCAGGTTCAGGGTACCGATGACTTCTCCTTTAGAAAGCAGGGGAATCACGGCTGCAACGCGAATCCCCTGGCCGAACAGGACCTTCAGTGCTTGCGGGCTCCCGTCCGCATTCAAATCTATTATGCGCAATTGGTCCGAATTGGTGGGCCATGGATAATCGGGGGGCAGGTAAGTGCCCGCTGGGGCGCTGTCCGTCGTCTGGGGGGCGGTGGCCAGCAGGCGAAAATCCTGTGTGTCGGCTATGCGATCTACAATGCTCGCCTGATCGAAGGTCAATAAGCGCTGGGCCTCGCGAGTGAAATCCTCCCATACCTCGTTCAGCTCCAGGCTGGAGTTGATGATGCGGGTGAGTTCGCCCAGGACGGCTATCTCTTTGGCCCGCCGGGCCGCCTCTCGTTCCAGGCGTATCTTCTCCAAGGTCCGCCGCACGGTGATGGCCATCTGATTGAAGTCGAAGGGTTTGGTGATGTAATCCACCGCTCCGTGGCGAATGGCATTCATGGCCGATTCCATGGAACCAAAGGCGGTGATGACGATGACTCGCGTCTCGGGATGGTGTTGCTGGATGTACTCCATCACTTTGAAGCCATCCACCACCGGCATGGCCAGGTCTGTAATCACCAGGTCGAAGCTTTGCTCCTTGAGACGTTGAAGGGCCGCTTTTCCCCCCTCAGCCGTGACGACGTGGACATATCCCTCCCCGGTCAGCAGGTACTCCATGTAATCGCACATGCCTGGTTCGTCGTCCACGACGAGGATTGTGCTTTCCTCGATTCGCATCAGTCCCCCCCTGCAGGGATCCTATCCGGCCAGATACATCAGCGCGAGACGGATCCGCTCTTCAATTTCCAGTTCCTCGTCACGTGGTAGTGACTGGATGGCGGCCTGGGCCTCTACGACGCTGTAGCCCAAGCTGGTCAGGGCGGCAATGACTTCCGCGTCCTGCTCACTGAGCACCGGTGTGGCGGCGACCCCTATCTCGGCCTGTACCTTGTCTCTCAGATGGAAAACGATTTTCTTTGCTGTTTTAGGCCCAATGCCCGGCACCCGGGCTAACAACTCCACCTGCTCCTGAGCGATGGCCAACTGCAGCGAATCGGCGGGTATCTTGGAAAGGATGGTCAGGGCGACGCGGGGGCCAATGCCGCTCACTTCGAGCAGGAGTTCGAACAGGGCGAGGTCTTCCTCCTGTAAGAAGCCGTAAAGGGATAGCTCGTTCTCCCGCACATGAAGATGGGTGAACAGTTCTATGGCATGACCGGGGCGGCTTTGGGCGATGATGGGCGCCGGCACATGGACTTTGAGCCCGACCCCGCCGACATTTACCACCAGATAATCACGGCCCACGGCGGCTACACGACCACTCACACTGGAAATCATATCTTTTCCCTCGATGACGGTACAGGCTACTCGTATCTTCTCAATAATTTGGGGTAGGGGCAGGTCTTGCACCTGCCTGCCTGGGCGACCGCAAGGGTTCGCCCCTACATTTTGAGAAGATACGGCTACTCATATCCGCTGAGCAGGTCCACCAGACGGGCGGAATGGAGATGACACACAGCCACGGCAATGGCGTCGGCTGCGTCGTCCGGCTGGGGCACTTCTGCCAGATTCAGAAGTAATTTGACCATCTGCTGCACCTGCTGCTTCTCGGCTCCCCCGTAGCCGACGATAGCCTGTTTTATCTCTAAAGGTGTATATTCATACACCGGTACGCCGGCCAGCGCCGCCGTCAGAAGTGCCACCCCCCGCGCCTGTCCCACGGCCATGGCGGTGCGCACATTACGACTGAAAAACAACTTCTCCACGGCCACGGCATCCGGTTTGTGCCGAGAGATGAGAGCCGAGAGTCCTTGATAAATCTGCAACAGCCGCTTATCCAGCTCCGCTTCGGAGGGGGTGGTGATGACGCCATAGTCTACTGCGATCAACTGGCCTTCCACCTCGCGCACCAGGCCGTAGCCCGTGATGGCCGTGCCCGGGTCCAACCCCAGAATCAGCATGCGCCGTGTCACGCCTTCTCTTGCTCGTACTGGAGCAGGACCTCATCGGTGATTTCCAGGTTGGAGTAGACTTCCTGCACGTCGTCTAGCTCTTCCAAAGCGTCTATCAGACTCATGACCTGGGTGGTCTCTTTCACGCCCAGGGACATCAGGCTCTTGGGTATCATAGAGAGTTGAGCCGAGTCCGGGGTGATGCCGGCGGCGATCAAGGCATCGCGTACCTGGTTGAAGTTGCTGGGGTCGGTGTAAATCTCCACCAGGTCGTCGCTGATGACCACGTCCTCCGCGCCGGCCTCCACCGCCGCCTCGAAGAGCTGCTCCGGGGCGTGATCGTTGGGTTCGACCGTCAGGTACCCTTTGGATTCGAAGAGCCAGGCCACGCAGCCGGCCTCGCCCAGGTTACCCCCGTGGCGCGAGAAGGTGCGCCGCACCTCGGAGACCGCCCGGTTGCGGTTGTCGGTGACGACGTGGACCAGAAGGGCCACACCGTGCGGCCCATAGCCCTCGTAGGTGACCTCTTCCAGCGCCTCACCTTTCTCCAATCCAGCACCGCGTCGGATGGCGCGTTCGATGTTTTCTTTGGGCATGTTGGCCGCTTTGGCTTTTTCGATGACCAGCCGCAGTTTAAAGTTCACTTCCGGGTCGGGACCTCCCTCCCGCGCTGCAATAGCGAGTTCTCGGCCCAGCTTGGTGAAGAGCTTGCCTCGCTTAGCATCCATAGCGGCCTTTTTGCGCTTGATAGTTGACCACTTGGAATGTCCAGACATACTCTCTCTACCCCCTTTGACTTAGCATCACTTGTAGTTGCTCACCTCTACACTGCTGAGACGCAGAATACGTCCAGTGAATCGGATAAATCGGCGGACCTTTCGGGATGGTTCATCATTCTGGCGGAAATAGGTTTACACTTTTGAGGCCTTGAAAAAATGTATCTTCTCAATAATTTGGGGTAGGGGCAGGTCTTGCACCTGCCCGCCTGGGCGACCGCAAGGGTTCGCCCCTACATTTTGAAGATAGCCCCGCCTTGGGCCCAGGTCCAGTGGGTAAATCAGCCTCCACTGTTTTTCCGTTCGTTTTTGGCTTGGGCGACTCCTCTGCCAACGAATATCCAACGAATAAACGAATAGACCGCGATGCTGTTCATTCGTTTATTCGTTCTACCATTCGTTGACAGTATGTTGCCCGATAAAGTGTCAACCCATTCTGAACCATCCCGACCTTTCATTGCAGAAGCATCTGCAATTGTCTGGCCGTGTCTATCGCCTGGGCTTGCCAGTGATTGTTGGCGAAAGCGAAGGTTTTCACTGCTTCCTGGTCCATCTGCCGCAGTTTAGGCACCCATTCTTGCAGCTCTTCCTTGCTGTAGGTGTAATCATAGCGTTCCCAGGCGTGTTCATGTTGCCACCATTTCTTGGCATTGCGACCGTGGAAGCGCACATAAGCCACCGGGCCCGTTACCCTGGCCACCGGCGGTATCAGTCCTTTGAGGCGAGGTTCGTCCACGCAGCAGAAACCCAGGTCGTGTTCTCGCAAGAAAGCGAACGTCTCTTCGCTCAGCCAATCGGCCCGGCGAAATTCCACCACCAGTGGCAAGTCCTGCAGGAGATCGCGACATCGGCGCAGGTAATCGAAATGCTCGGCTGCGGGCTGGAAGGAGTAAGGGAATTGGAGCAGGATGCACCCCAATTTGTTCGCTTCCAGCAGCGGGCGCAGCGCGGCGACGAACTGGGTGAAGGCCTCGGTGTTGTCTTCTCGCTCGTGGGTCATGCCCTTGTAAGCCTTCACGGTGAACTGGAACCCCTCGCCCGTTTTGGCGGCGATGCGCTCCAGCGTCCATGCGTTCGGCAGGCGATAGTAGGTAAAGTTCAGCTCCGAGGCGTTAAACTCCCGCGCGTAGAAGCTCAGCCATTCTTTTTTGGGCAGGTCGGGTGGGTAATAGGGGCCTACCCAATCGTCATAGCTATAGCCACTGGTACCGATGTATATCATCGCCTCCACCTCCTTAAATAGTGTGAAGGCGTAGCGGCCGACCGCTGTTTCGACTTCATGGCGGACAAGGCCAAGCACCGCTACATCTTCTGCCTCGCCTGGGGGTTGTGGGGCCAAGGATGAACGGGAGCCACACGACCGTCGGGCTGAGGTACGATCACCGCTTATAGCGGTAGACAATCCGGCCGCGGGTCAAATCATAAGGGGAAAGCTCCACCAGCACCTCATCGCCCAGCAGGATGCGAATGTAGTACATCCGCATCTTGCCGGAGACATGGGCCAGCACCTCGTGTCCGGTGTCCAATTTGACCCGGAACATGGCGTTGGGTAGAGCCTCGACCACAGTGCCACGCGCCTCAATCACGTCTTTCTTTTGTTTCTGCTTGGCACTTGCCGCGCGGTCTTTGCTTTTCTTCGCCACTCTCTTCTTCCTCCTCCTCGATGGGTTCTGCGGTGAACGTCTGCTTCTTGATTACTGATCTGCTCCAGCCCCGCCGCATCCGCCTGGGGCGGCTTGTAGCTGAAACACGTACTGCACAGGTCGAATTATTTTCTGAACGTTACTACTCAGGCTAGCAGGCGCACTGTCCTCCCCAGGCTCGTAGCCCCCGTCCCGGGGGCGTCTCGGCTGAGAAAACCGTGCAAGCTGAAACACGTACTGCACAGGTCGAATTATTTTCTGAACCTCACAGGTTATCGAGACCGCCTTCCATGTTCATGTCTATCTCGGACTCGTCTTGGACCAGCACCTGACGGGGTTTGCCGCCACTCTCCTGAGGGCCGATAATCCCCATCTCCTCCATTTGATCAATCAGGCGTGCGGCCCGCGGGTAACCGATCCGCATACGCCGCTGTAATAGCGAGGCCGAGGCGTTGCCCGTGCGCGTCACCAGGGCGATGGCTTCCTCCAGCAGTTCATCCTGATCGGGCTCGAGGGGTATCTCTTCTTCCCAAGGGGCAGAATGATCCTGTTGTTCGTCCGAGGCGCGCTCGCGCCAATAGCCGACCACGGCATCTATCTCCGCGTCAGAGACGAAGCACCCCTGCAACCGCACCAGTTTGCTGGAATCCGGGGCCAGGTAGAGCATGTCCCCGCGCCCCAGCAGGGCCTCTGCGCCGACGGAGTCCAGAATCACCCGCGAATCCACCTGGCTGGTCACGGTGAAGGCAATGCGCGCTGGGAAGTTGGCCTTGATCAATCCGGTGACCACGTCCACGCTGGGTCGCTGGGTGGCGATGACCAGGTGAATGCCGGTGGCACGGGCCATCTGCGCAATGCGGCAGATGGTGCGCTCCACCTCGTCCGGCGCGGCGAGCATCAAATCGGCCAGCTCGTCAATGATGACCACGATGTTGGGCAGTCGTTCTCCGTGTTGCTTGTACAGACGCCCATTGTAATCGGCCAAGTGACGGGCGCCGACATCGGCGAATTTCCTGTAGCGCCGATCCATCTCCGTCATCACCCAGCGCAGCACCCCCACCACGCGCTCCACATCGGTCTCCACCTGACCGTACAGATGGGGCAGGCCGTTGAAGCGGGTGAGCTCCACCATCTTGGGGTCTATCATCACCAGGCGCAGGTCCTCTGGGGTGTTGTTCATCACCAGGCAGGTGGTGATGGAGTTGATGCACACCGACTTACCGGAGCCCGTGGCACCGGCGATGAGCAGGTGGGGCATGGCGGCCAAATCGGCGGCCACGGCCTGCCCGGAGACCCCGCGCCCCAGGGCGATTTTCAAGTTCGATTTGATTCGCCGGAAGGCGGTGGACTCCATGACGCCTCGCAGCGGCACCAGGGAGACCTCCTCGTTGGGCACTTCGATGCCGACGATGGGCCGGCCGGGCACCGGGGCCTCGATGCGCAGGGGAGCCGCCGCCAGGGCCAGGGCCAGGTCGTTGACCAGGGCGCTGATTTTGCTGACCCGCACCTTGCGACGACGGACCTGTCCGTTGGGACCTGAGCGTTCCACGAAGCCCGGCTCAACCCCGAATTGAGTCACCACAGGACCCTGGTTCACTTCCACCACGCGGGCCGGCACGCCGAAGCTAGCCAGGGTCTCCTCGATAATCTGGATGCGGTGGCGCACATTGGCATCGCTGTAGACTTGATCAGAGTCGGGCACCAGCAGGTCCAACGGCGGCAGGTGACGGTCCCGAGAGCGGCGACGGGATGACGAGGAGGCCGGGGCCTTCGCCTTGTGGGCTTGTGGTGCGGCTTTGGGCGGCGTCGCCGGAGCCGCTGGTGAGGTCTTGGTCTGGCGAGACCGGCGCTTCTCCGGTGGCGGGGTGCTGGGTGGAGGGGGGGATAATTGCTCGACCGGTTGCTGGACGGCGGTCACTCGCTCGTACAGGGCATTGACTCCTTTGAGCAAGACCGCCGCCGCTCGCTGCACATCTTCCTTGCCCAGATTGAAGGTGACCACGGCTCCCATGGCCAGTCCCAGCAACAGCACCAGGGCGCTCAGCAGGCCGCCTAACGCATTACGCAGTAAGGTGCTCAAGGCCCAGCCGATGTAACCCCCGCCACCCCCCGCCCGCGCCAGGTTGAGAGGATCATCACTGAAAGACAGCAGATGCGCCAGGGCCAATCCGGCCACAAACATCACTTCCAGGCCGATGGCCATTTCCCAGCGCAGCCGTAGACGGGTGCCCAGGTTGCGGAAGAGCAGCAGTAACCCCCCGCCGATGAGGCTCAGTGCCACCACCGCTGCCCCCCAGCCGAAAATGCGGCGCAGCAGGAGAGTCCACCAGTCGCTCAGCACGCCGGAGGTAACACCCAACAGCGCCAGCAAGGTGATCGTGCCCAGCGCCATCAGGAGCAGACCCACGATCTCCCGCTGCAGGGGCTGCAGACTGAGGTTGATTTTCAGTTGTCCATCGCCCTTTAAGAAGGACGCCAAACCAGTCCGCCTGGCTGATCGCTTTTTGGCCATTGCCCTTTTGCCATCTAGACCTGCTTTGATACCGGATGAGTCGTAGGACAGGCTTTCCAGCCTGCACCACCTGCCGCCTTTCGATCTCGCGAAGTTCAACTCCGCGAGATCGAAAGCGGTTGTAGTATCAGTTGTGGGGTACAAAATTACGCCGGGGGCATGTTAGCTGAATGGGATAATTCACTCGATTCCCCCAGGCCGCCGGGCTTCCACTCCGTCACTCGGCGCAGGCTGAGGCCCAAGCGGTGGCGTGCGCCGTCAATGTGTACGATGCGCGCCTTGACCACATCTCCCTCTTGCACCACGTTGCGCGGGTGCAGGAAATTGCCCTCGGCCAACTCAGAGATGTGGATCAGGCCCTCCAGGCCCTCTTCGACGCGGGCGAAAGCGCCAAAACTGACTACATTGGTAATGACCCCCTCCACTAACTGCCCTACCCGATAGCGCTCTTCCACTTCGCTCCAGGGATCGGGCAACAGGCGCTTCAGGCTGAGGGCGATGCGTCGCTGGGCGCGATCCACGTTGAGCACGTAGACATCCACTTCCTGGCCCGGACTGAGCACATCTCTGGGATGTCTCACGCGGCTCCAGGAGAGTTCAGAAATGTGGACCAACCCCTCAACTCCACCGAGGTCTACGAAAGCGCCAAAATCACAGAGGTTGGTCACCCGTCCCCGCAGAACATCACCCTCACAAATCTCGGCTAAAAGTTCATCAACTTGATCATCTTCGGGAACAGCTGCTCGCTCGGAAAGGATGAGGCGGTTGCGCTCGCGGTCTATCTCGATGACGCGCAGGGTCAGGGTGTGTCCCACGCGGCAGGCCAATTCCTCCCGCCGCTCATCCTCATCCGAACTGAAGGACATGCCCACCAGTTGGGAGGCCGGTACGAATCCTTGCAGGCTATTCCATTGTACCAACAACCCTCCTCGGTTATAGCCTGTGACCGGCAATTCCACTATTTCGTTGTCTATAAAACAGCGGTGTACTAATTGCCAGTCGTTCTCCTCCTCGTCCGATGTGCTCCCGCCTATGTTGTCGTCGGTCTCCTCTTGTGCAGGAGTGTCCTGCTCTATTCCTAAGCTACGCCATACTTCCTCACCTTCGCTGGGTGGGGCTGTGTAACTTACGTTCTCGCCATCTCGGAGCAGTGCGTGCCAGTATTCCTCTTCCAAAGGTTGTTCCCACGGCCTTTCATAATCCATCGGCGAACCTCTTCCTCTCTCGATAAATACAGACGACAGCTACTGAGTACAGCTTAGTTCCGCCGTTTCTGCTCACCTCCTTCTTTCTGCTTGCCGGACTCTATCAACACGTTGCGGTAAAAGTGACACATGCACCGATGGCAAAGCAATCCCTAACCCGGCTAAGCCGGAGCCAAAGAGCCTTACCCCAAAGGACACAAAGAGCACGAAGGGGACTGCGTTTTTCCCCTTTGTGTCCTTTGTGGTGAAATTCTTGCCCAACGAGCAAGGATCTCACCTGGAAAGTACTACCATGCGACGGGGGTTTGCTTCGCTCTCGGCTGGCGATGACAGCTTGAACAGTTACCGCATATTGGAACAAAAAGACCCGATTACCCCCAGCCAT
>JACIWR010000015.1 GCA_014360845.1 Anaerolineae bacterium | reverse complement strand
GTTCAGAAATTTTCTTTCATCAAAGCCGTTGCCACGGTTGACAAAACAACCAATACCATTCTGATGACCATGACTTTGGCCCTGAAGGGTCCAAAGCGGTCACTCTCGACGAGTTTCTTGCTGAAGTTCAGGATATTCTGAGTGAGGAAGGGTTGTTATAGAATCTTTCCACACCCCTTGTGTAAATCGTGCTAACCCGCGCCGCCGTGAACAGGCGGCGCTGGGCCCCAAAATAGGCCGAAAAGCGCCCCAGCACCGGCTCTTCCAGGCCGGTGCGGGCGCTCGGCGCGAATTTGCGGCAGTCTGTACTAAGCTATGACTTCTCCACCAACTCGATGAGCACGCCGTGGGTAGACTTAGGGTGCAGGAAAGCCACCCGGCCAAAGGCTCCCTGACGCGGCTCCCGGTCAATTAACCGCATCCCCTGGGCCTGCAGTTCGGCCAACGCAACTTCAATGTCCTCCACCTCGAAGCAGAGATGATGCACGCCCTCGCCCCGCTTCTCCAGAAAACGCGCCACCCCGCTATCGGCGGTCGTCGGCTGGACCAGCTCGACCTCGGTATCGCCCACGGGCAGGAACGCGACCCTCACTTGCTGTTCTTCCACCTCTTTCACATGGGTGACTTTCAGGCCCAAAGCCTCGTAGAGCCGACGCGCTTCCTCGATGTCACGCACCGCGATGCCGATGTGGTCCACTTTCGTGATCATTCGTTGCCTCCATAATAGTATAGTTGCTGATTATTGGCTGCTGGCTAGCGACCAGCAACCAGCTTCACAATGTAGGAGCTTGATATTCTCCAAATACGCCACGTAACACGTCGCATATCTCGCCCAGAGTGCAGTAGGCCTCCACGCACTCCAGAATGATGGGCATTAAGTTGTCCGTACCCAGGGCCGCTTCCTCCAGCCGATCCAGCAAGGACGCCACTCGCCCATTGTCGCGCCGTGCTTTCAGAGCGCGCAGCCGCTCGACCTGCCGCTGCCCCACGGCGGGGTCCACCTTCAGACGACGCAGCGGCGTCTCCTCGTCCACCACGAACTCGTTGACCCCCACCACGATCTGCTGTTTTTGCTCCACCGCCCGTTGATAGGCATAGGCGCTGTTCTGAATCTCCTGCTGAATGAATCCGCGCTCGATGGCCGCCAAAGCTCCGCCCATGTCATCAATGCGGCGGATGTAGTCCACCGCCCGCGCCTCGATCTCGTTGGTCAGCCGCTCGACGAAGTAGCTACCGGCCAGGGGGTCCACCGTATCGGCCACGCCGGACTCGTGAGCGATGATCTGCTGGGTGCGCAGGGCAATCTGTACCGAGGCCTCGGTAGGCAGGGACAAAGCCTCGTCGCGGGAGTTAGTGTGCAGCGACTGAGTGCCACCCAACACCGCTGCCAGGGCCTGCAAAGTGACCCGCACCACGTTGTTGTCGGGTTGCTGAGCGGTGAGGGTGCAGCCTGCCGTCTGGGTGTGGAAACGCAACATCAGTGAACGCGGATTCTGTGCCCCAAAGCGCTCTTTCATGATCCGTGCCCATAATCGTCGCGCGGCGCGGAACTTGGCCACCTCTTCGAACAGGTTGTTGTGGGCGTTAAAGAAAAAAGAAAGACGTGGCGCAAACTCATCCACGTCTAAACCCGCGTCGAGAGCCGCCTGCACATAGGCGATGGCGTTGGCCAGGGTGAAGGCCACCTCCTGCACTGCCGTGGCCCCCGCCTCGCGGATGTGGTAACCGCTGATGGAGATGGTGTTCCAGTGGGGCAAATGGTCTTTGCAATAGGCGAAGATGTCAGTAATGAGGCGCATAGAGGGCCGGGGCGGGAAGATGTAAGTGCCCCGCGCCACATATTCCTTGAGAATATCGTTTTGCACCGTGCCGCGCAACTTCTCCACGGCCACGCCCTGCTTGCGGGCCACGGCTATGTACATGGCCAGCAAGACCGCCGCCGGTGCGTTGATAGTCATGGAAGTGGACACCCTGTCCAGGGGGATGCCATCAAACAGAATCTCCATGTCCTCCAGCGAGTCAATGGCCACCCCCACCTTGCCCACCTCACCTTCCGCCAGTGGGTGATCAGAGTCATACCCAATCTGGGTCGGCAGGTCGAAAGCCACGCTGAGGCCGGTCTGCCCCTGCTCCAGCAGGTACTTGTAGCGGCGGTTGGATTCCTCAGCGGTGGCGTAGCCAGCGTACTGGCGCATCGTCCACAGACGCCCCCGGTACATAGTGGGCTGCACGCCCCGGGTGTAGGGGTACTGACCAGGGAAACCCAGGTCGCGCAAGTAATCAATCTCCACATCCTCAGGAGTGTAGAGCCGGTCCACGGGGATGCCGGAGCCGGTCTCGAACTTCTCCCGCCTTTCAGGATACCGACTGATGGTCGCGGCCAGGGTGGTATCTTCCCATCGTTTTTTCAGTTCAGAGATTTCTTCGGGCATTTTGACCCCCCAGAAAGTAATTGTGTAAGGCGTGATGCGTGATGCGTGAAACGTGATGCGTTAGAGCCCCGTTTCATCATTTCCCGTCTCCCGCTTCACGTTTCACGTTTCACGTTTTACGTTTCACTTTCAGCAACGTTGAAGACTCGCTCATCAAGGCTCTCAATGTACTCCAACGACTGGTGCCGGAAATAGGTGTTGTACAGTTCAGCATAATGGCCGCCACGCACCATCAACTCATCGTGGGTACCCTCCTCGATGATGCGGCCATTCTCCATGACGATGATCCGATCGGCGTGCTTGACGGTAGACAGGCGGTGAGCGATGACGATGGCCGTCCGATCGCGCATGATGGTCTCCAGTCCCTCTTGAATCTGCGCCTCGGTAAAGGGATCCACACTGGCCGTGGCCTCATCCAGGATGAAGATGGCCGGGTCCTTGAGCACCACCCGCGCCAGGGCCACCAATTGCCGTTGCCCCATGGAAAGGTTCGCTCCCCGCTCGCCGACGTCCGTATCCAGCCCGTTCGGCAAATCGGCCAGCCAATCACCGTTGCTGATGCGCTGAGCGGCGGCGAGAACCTCTTCGTCACTGGCGTCTGGACGCGGATAACGAATGTTGTCCCGCACCGTGCCAGAGAACAGGAAAGGCTCTTGGGGCACCAGGCCGATATGGCGACGGTACTGTTGCAAATCCAGGCGACGAATGTCACGACCATCAATCAGGAGCTGCCCACCCTGGAATTCATAAAAACGCGCCACCAGCCGGGCCACGCTGCTTTTGCCCGCACCGGTATGCCCGACCAGGGCCACCGTCTCTTTGGGACGGATTTCCAGGTTGAAGTCGGGCAGCACGACCTCGTTCTCCGTGTAGGAGAAATTGAGATGGCGGAACTCGATATGGCCTTCTAACCTGTCCACCGGTTCGTTCGCCAGTTGCACCACCTTGGGCTCCCGATCAATCAAAGCAAAAACCCGCTCCGCGGCCGATAGCCCATCCTGGAACTGACTCCAGAAGGAAGAGATACTCATCAATGGATACCAATAGGAGCCCACAGCCCGCATGAACAGGTAGAAATTGCCGGGACTCACCGCACCGCTGCGAGTCGCCAGGCCACTGGCGTAGACCAGCACCGCCACCCCCAGGCCAGAGGCCAGGCCCATGACCGGAAAGATGGTGTTCAGCGTCAACCCGCGCCGTAAGCCCACCTGATAGGCCTGTTGGTTGTTAGCGTCAAAAGTGGCGTAGATGGCGTGCTCCTGCCGGAAGCTCTTGGCCACCATGATGCCACTGATGGACTCTTGAATCTGCGCGTTGATCTTGGCCGTCACCCGGCGCGCGCGCTGAGTGACCGTCCGCGCCACCCGCCGGAAGCTGAGGGCGATGGTGACCGCGACCGGCGTCATCCCCAGCAGTATCAGGGTTAGCCAGACGTTTATGCTGAACAGCCAGGCCGAGAGCAAGACCACCAACAGCACCTGGCTGAGCAGGTCCATGACCAAGGTGACCACATTGGAGAAGTCCTGCGTATCCGAGGTGATGCGGCTGACGATTTTCCCGGAGGGATGCTCATCGAAGAAGGACAGGTCGTGCTGGATGGTAGCGTTGAACACATCCTCCCGCAGGCGCAGAACCACATCACCCACCACGCGGGCGGAGTAGAGCTGCCGCACATAGTTGAAAAGCCAGGCCAGCACCCCCAGCAAAAGCACGCCCCCGGCCATCAGCAGCGTATTTTTCAGAGATGGATCTCGAATCAGCAGGTCAATACTGTTGGCGAGCAGAATCGTCGAGCCACTTCCGGCCACGGAGTTCAGCGTGATCATGACGGCCACCAGGAACATCTGGGGCGCATAAGGTCGGAAGTAGCTGATGATACGTCGCAGCAATTCTCTATCGCTGTAATTGCGGTCATAGGTTTCAGTTTCTAGACCGTCAAGGATAAAACCCATTGTTGTCTCCTGGTGAGGCGTGAGATGGAAGACGTAAAGCGTAAAACGTAAGGCTATAGGTCCGGAAGGGGAACGTTTTTCAGCAGGTCATCCAGCGATTCTTTTGCACCGTGGGGAACGGCCTGATAAAAAGCACTTTTCTCACGAAGGACACGTCCACGCTGCTGTGGAATCATAGTCAGCAACAAGCGGATAACCCCCGTCAGGAGTTGCAAACGGTGTTGTGTGACGCCTTCCCCCATAATGTGTCGTCCTTTGTAGTACCAATCTCGACTCTCGCGGGCTGAGCCCAGGGAATATTCGTAGAAACGGGCGAGATCCTTGCCCGGGCCGCGGGAATAACCCTCGGCCAGATTCGCACTGACGGAACCCAGGGCCCGATACAACTGGGTCGGCCAGTGCAATAGTGCGCCTATCTCGCATTAGCTTGGTAGCATCGTGCCATCCCAGGTCAGCCAGGAACAAAGCCAACCGATATGCCTTCACTTTCCAGAGCGAATCTGCCCGAATCACTACCGGAACCGACTGCTCCCATTCGTCGTACCTCATCCCCCCTCCATCACGTTTTACACCTCACGCATCACGTTTTACGCCTTACGTTTAGTCGTACCTCGCAAAGATACGCCGATACGCTTCACAGCGCTCCAGCAGTTCCTCGTGAGTGCCCTGATCCACCAACTCGCCCTGGCGCAGGACCAGGATGCGATCCGCCCAGCGTATCTGGCTGAGGCGATGAGTGATGAGGAAAGTAGTTCGTTGGCGGCTGATGCGCCGCATGGCCCGCTGGATGCGGTCCTCGGTGGCGCTGTCAATGGCGCTGGTGCTGTCGTCCAGAATCAAGATGCGCGGATTGGTGAGGAATGCGCGGGCGATGGCGATGCGCTGTCGCTGCCCGCCGGAAAGGGTCACACCGCGCTCGCCCACCTCGGTGTTGTAGCCATCGCTGAAACTGGTGATGAATTCGTGCGCCTGAGCCTCGCGGGCCGCCCGCTCAATCTGCTCTTGAGTAGCATCGGCCTGACCAAAAGCGATGTTCTCGGCCAGGGTGCGGGAAAAGAGAAACACATCCTGCTCGATGGTAGAGATTTGCGAGCGCAGCGCCTCCAGATTCCACTCGCGCACGTCCACACCATCCACCAGCACTCGCCCGCTATCCACGTCAAAGATGCGATTGATGAGCCAGGTGAGCGTGGTCTTGCCCGAGCCGGTCTGCCCCACAATGGCAATAGTCTCGCCGGGCCGGGCAGTGAAGCTGATGTTCTTCAACACCGGCTTGCCATCGTAGCTGAAATTGACGTTCTCAAAAACCACCTCGCCACGGATGGGTTGGGCGACGCCGGCTTCGTTCTCATCCAGGTCCGTCTCCGCGTTGATCAACTCCAGAATCCGCTCGGCGCTGGCGACGCCCAACTGGACCAGGTTAAAAGAGAAGATGGAGATAAAAGTAGGGAAGCGAAGCGTGTTCATCAGCCCCATGAAAGTGACCACCTGCCCCAGAGTGATGCTGCCCGTCCGCCAGAGAAGTATAGCGTGCAGGAAGGCAAAAGCCCAGGAGACACTGAAAGCCAGCATCGGCCAGTAGCGAGCCTGGATGACTCCTTGTTGTACAAAATAATCGCGGAACAGACGGGCGTTTTGGGTGAATTTTTTCCACTCGTACCGCTCCTGCGCGTTGGCCTTGACCACCTCGATACCGGCGATGGCCTCCGCCAGGCCGGCGTTCATGACGCCAAATTGCTCCCGCCGGGCAATGCTGACCGGCTTAAGACGTCGGTTATAATCCACCACAGTGATGGCCAGCACGACGAGAAAGATGCAGGGAACCAACAGCAACACGGGATAGAGCCGCCCAATGAGCACAACGGGCACCAGCGCTGCCATGAGAGAATCCATGATCAGCATCAGGCCGGGACTGAACATCAAATTGAGCATCCGCACATCGTTGGTGGCGCGGGCCATAATGTCCCCGATCCGCTGCCGGCCATGAAAGGTTTGACTTTTGCCCAACAGGCTGATGTAAAGCTCGTCGCGGGCATCTCGCTCGATGCGCTGGGCCAGAAACTCGATGGCATAGTTGCGCAGCAGCCCGGTCAACCCCTGCCCCACAGCCGCCCCTATCACCCCCAAAGCCAGCGCCAGCAGATCAGCCGTGAGCCAGCCAGGAGAGGAGATGAGATCAAACGCCTCTCCGACGAAGACTTGAATATAGCTGTAACTTAAGTTGTTCAAGACAGCGGCCAGGACCATGGTCAGCGGGAACACGGGGTAGCGCAACGCATGGGAGACAATCCAGCGCACCGGCCCAGAGCGATTGTATTGATATTCACCTTCGATTCTAAACTCTTTTTTGCTCACTTATCTTCCTCAGTAAGGAATAGCGCTGACCGCGGCAACCCCGATCACGATAACCACTGTCAACTAACAGGCAACGAATCTAGTCACCTGACAGTTTGAAGATGCCATTGCAGAAAGGTGCTCCGCGCCACCCTTGGGGCCGGAGGGACGAACGTAGTCGAAGGATGACGCAAGAGCGAGCCCCGCATCCTTCGACTCCGCTGCGCTCCGCTCAGGATGCCCTTCGACTCCGCTGCGCTCCGCTCAGGATGCCCTTCGACTCCGCTGCGCTCCGCTCAGGATGCTCCCTCGTGGCCGCGAGGCTGCTTCGGGGCCTCTTGCACCCTGCGCAGCGACACTTGGGCAAAACTGTCGGGTAGCTGGGCAACGAATAAACGAATCGCGCCGTTTGCATTCGTTTATTCGTTTCTCATTCGTTGACAGGGTTCGCACTGCCAAATGGTTCTGCGTGCTGCACCCCTACAAGGCGCAAACTCGCCCCAAAACTGACGCACACCCGGCAGCCATCTGTGCTTGACAGTCCCGCTCAGTTGAAGTAAAATCCGGCACAGTGTTATCTACCAACCAGCGAAGGAGCTTTTGCTGTATGATCAGAATCATCCTGGTACGTCATGGACAGACGGCTTGGAACGTCGGCGCGGACGGCGGAGAGCGCTTCCGTGGTCGCACCGACATGCCCCTCAACGATACGGGAGTGGCTCAGGCCCTCGCCCTGGCCCAGCGACTCGCTCAAGAACCCATCACCGCCGTTTACAGCAGCCCCCTACAGCGAGCTTACAAAACAGCGGAGATCATTGCCCAGCCCCACCAGCTACCTGTGCAGGTGCTGGAAGGCCTGAGCAGCATGGATTACGGAGACTGGCAAGGTCGCCCTATCGCCGAAGTGGCCGAAACCTCCCCAGAGCTATACCGCTTGTGGAAGGAAGAACCCCACAAATTCCGCTTTCCTAACGGCGAAGGCTTAAACGACCTGAGCGCTAGAGCGATGTCCGCTCTGAACAGCATCTTGCGGCAGCACAATGACGGCGAAACCGTGCTGGTCGTTACGCACCAGGTGGTGACCCGCACCCTCATTTGCACCATGCTAGAGCTGGGCATCGCCCGCTACTGGCACGTCGGCCAAGACGTGTGCTGTCTGAACGTCTTCGAGCATGAAAACGGAGTCTTTACCGCCGTCCAGGTCAACGACACCTGCCACCTCAATGCCCCACCCCGCCACGCTCGGGGCACCCGCCTGCTCCTGGTGCGTCACGGCCAGACGGCGTGGAACGTCGGGGCCAGTAACGGCGAGCATTTCCGGGGACGCATTGACTTGCCGCTCAACGAAGTCGGTCTGGCTCAGGCGCAAGCTATTGCCGACCGCCTGGCCGCCGAACCGATTACCGCCATTTACAGCAGTCCGTTGCAACGCGCCCTCCAAACCGCTCAGCCCATCAGCGAACGGCTGGGAGTGCCGGTGCAACCTCACCCCGGCCTGCTCGACATCAACTACGGGGCCTGGCAGGGGCTCACCCCGGCGGAAGTGGCCCAGCGCTGGCCAGAACTCCACCGCCAGTGGCTGGAGGAACCGGAAAAACTCTATCTCCCCAACGGAGAGAGTTTTGACATCGTGCGCGAACGGGCTCTGGCCGCCGTCCACGACATCTGTGCCCGTCATCCCCAGGAGACAGTGCTGCTGACCGCCCACCAGGTAGTCAACAAAGTCCTGGTTTGCGCCATGCTCGGTCTGAGCAACGCCTACTACTGGCGCGTGCGTCAGGACAACGCCTGTTTGAACGTGTTCACCTGCCAGGATGGCCGCTTCAACGCCGTGCTTATCAACGACACCTGCCACTTACGCCCGGCTACATCGTAGGTCGGGTTGGCAACCCAACCTACGGGGCGAATGCGTCTTCGATCTCGCGGAGTTGAACTCCGCGAGATCGAAGGGTTTGGAATCCGCGCCTACTTTTTCCGTAGCTTTCCTACATGCCAATCTCTGATCTCAGCGATGCACCAGGTCCACGGACGGCGTCAGGGCAACTGGTAGGTGTGCACCACCGCCCCGCTGGCGTCGCGCAGGGTAGCCACGTCACCGGGCTCAGCCCACACAGCGGCACTCAGCCCCCAATACAGGTCCGTCACCGAGTTCTGCCCCTCAGCAGTGTGTACCCGCACACTCCCCTCCGCTCCCAGAAACAGGTCGGGGAAAGTGAAAATGTGTCCCTGGGCGTCGCTGAGGGTCCAGCCCTTCAGTCGCACCGGACGCTCGGTGTTGAGAATGACCACCATCTCCGCATCCAGGTCACCGCGGCCCACGACGTCCACGACCTGTAGCTGCCCTGTCGCCCCAGGCGAGGCCAGGGGTCCCGGCGTGGGAGTATCCACCACCACGGGCGGAGTCGAGGTGGGAAGCGCCGTGGTTTCCGCAGGCAACCCACCCAGGGGGATAATAAGCTCTTGTCCCGCGTAGAGGAGATTGGGATCGGTGAGGCCGTTGGCCCGCATGATGTCGCTGGCCGGCACATCGAATTTCTCCGCAATGCCGGACAGAGTATCGCCGCTCTCCACCACGTAGATAATTGTCTCGCCACTGACGGTAGGAGAAGGGCTGGCGGCGACTACCGGCCCGGCCGGCGTGGCCGTGGCCTGCGCCGGCGCCACAGCCACCGACCCACTGCGATTTCGCCACCACTCAACGGCCAACACCACCGACAGAGCGATCAGCAACGAAATCCAGGCATTGACCACGATCAAAAATACTGCCTGCCTGGCCGTGATACCCCGGGGCTGAGGGCGAGATCGAGACCCCTCGTAACCGCTTTCTGGCTCCGGCGGCAGAGGACGAGGCGGTTCCACAGGTATCAGGGAGCTAGGCCGCGGTTCACCGTAATCCCGAGCGTAGTCCCCACCCGGCAAATCATCGGTCGCTCTGGAGCCTTTCTTGAACTCTGATCCCATGCGAGACCTCCTCCCCCTGAACCTCAGGGCAACAACATCGCGCGGGCAAACTCCTCCTGGAAGGCAGGGATATTCGTCAATTCGACGTATTCCGCGCTATGGGCAACTTCCACAGCCAGAGCACGGTGTTCCGTGGAGACCAGGGCCATCTTGGCCCCTATGCCCGCCGCATTGCCCACCTGTCGGAACCGCCTCTCCGGCAGCGGAGGGAACATGCCTATATCCACGGCACTGCGCACGTCAATGTACGTGCCGAAGGCCCCGGCAATGACCACCTCGTCCACATCATCCTCGCTCAGGCCCGCTTCCCGGAGCAGGATTTTCATCCCGGCGCGCATCGCCCCTTTGGCCAACTGAATTTCACCCACATCCTGGCGCGTGAGCACCAGGTCGCGCCCGTGCCCCGTCTCCGCCGCCTCGACGATGACGCACTCCGGACCGTTCTGTCCCCGGCGCACACGGGGATGGTCTGTCAGCATACCCCGCTTGTCGAGGATGCCGGCCCGCCGCAGAGCGGCGATGGCATCTAAAATGCCCGAACCGCAAAGCCCCACGGGAGGTGCACCCTCAATAGTCTGATACTCCAGCCGATCATCGCTCAACCACACCCGTTCGATGGCCCCCGCTGCGGCGCGCATCCCATCGCGGATGTGAGCCCCCTCAAAAGCGGGCCCCGAAGCTGTGGAACAGGTGAGCAACCGCTCTCCTGTCCGCAGAGCCACTTCAGTATTGGTGCCAATATCCAGACCGATGACCACGTGGTCGGCTTTGTAGATACCGGTCGCCAAAAGCATGGCCACGTGATCGGCGCCGACGAAGCCAGCAATATTGGGCAAGAGGTGAACGTACCCCCCAGCAGCGATCTCCAGACCCACATCCCGCGCCTTGACGTCCAGAGCCTCGCTGACCGCCGCCACATAGGGCGCTAAACCCAACTGCCGCACCGGCAGGCCAACGAAGAGGTGATGCATGGCCGTATTGCCGACCACGACCGCCTCGACCACGTCTTCCGGCTCACGTCCCGCCTGAGCACACAAATCCCGTAACAAGTCATTCAGGGTCTGGCTCACCACCCGTTGCAATTCCTCCGCCTGAGCGGGAGAAGCCATGGCGTAGCTGATGCGCGCCATCACGTCCTCGCCATAGGCGATCTGGGGATTCATCCGCCCGGCTACGGTCAAGGTCTGTCCGCTGGCCAGGTCCACCAGGTAAGCGGCGATTTTCGTCGTCCCCAGGTCCACGGCCAGGCCCAGCAGCGCAGTGCCCGGCGGATGAATGCTCACCACGCCCCCCGGTCGGCGCAGACCCACCGTCGCCACCCAATCGTGTCGGCGCATGATTGGGGGCATCTGCCGCAACACGGCCACATCTACGGACACATCGGGAAAGGGCAGAGCCGCGCGCAAGCGCATCTCATCGGAGCGGACATCGGTCAGCGAGGGCGGGTCCAAACGAACAGTGTGGGCGGAGACCGGCGGCGCGGGGGACACCGGTAACTCCCGTCCCTCCACCTGCAAGCGCTGCGGAGTTGTCAGGGAAGCGGGGGGAATGTGCACCTTCAGGTTGTCGTATACCGCCACCTGACAAGCGAGCCGGTAGCCCTCCGCCAGATCATCGGCGTCTAAAACGTCCAACTCCGCCGAGGTAGGAGGTGACACCTGTCCACTCCGCACCTGCACGCGACACCGGCCACAGGTCCCGGCCCCACCGCAGATCGCGGCCAGTCCCACCCCGGCATCCCGTGCGGCCTGCAGCAAAGTGCTCCCCTGTTGCACCTGAACACGCCGGCCCACAGGTTCGAAGTCAATCTGATAGTTCACGGTTAGCCTTGTGTTTCCTTTCGCGGGAGAGTTTTCGTCCATTATGATACCACAACTTGCGTCAAGGAGCAAAGCTCTTGGCGAAGGGAGAGACTCCGAGACTCAGGCAGAGTTCCGCTCCCGACGGGTCTGAGCCCCCAGGCTTTTCAATATTTTAACGCAGGCCAGGTGACAGTCACCTTTTCGGCACGGGAGGCTCACAAAAGATGGCAAGATACGGCTCCCTGAGCGTCTTTCTCACCAGCAGATCGGAGGTGACTGTCACCTCACCTAAGCCAATTCTTTGAAAAGTCCTATCTGTGCCCACCGGGCGGCTTGTCTTTTTGGGATAATGGGTGTATAATCCTCTGCGTTGACAAGTAGGGTTGGAGGTTGGAGAGATGCCGATATATGTGTACCAATGCGACACTTGCGGTCTGACTTTTGAACGTCGCCAGTCCATCAGCGATGAACCATTGCGCGACTGTCCCGAATGCGAGGGCCACGTGCACCGCGTGATTCAACCGGTGGGAGTCATCTTCAAAGGGTCCGGCTTTTACGTGACCGACAACAGGGCCCCTTCACCCCTCTCCACACCTGGCAACGGAAAATCGGCCAAATCCGGCGAGGGGGAGGCCAATACAGAGGCCAAGAAGCAGCCGGTGGAGTCAAAGGAGACGAAGTAACGAGACAGCAGCACGGACAACTGATGCCCCCGGTGCAAACGCTGCCTACGCCCGTGATTCGCCAATCACGGGCGTTTTTCGTGGTTAGCGGCGGCTACAGCGCGCAGCCTTTCAGACTTCGAACAGGCCTCGCCTGGGGCTTCGAGCCCCAGGCTGAGCGGCGGAAGGGCGCTGCAAGCGCTCTAAACGACCGTGTAGGACGGGCTTTCAGCCTGTCCACGCGGGCTGGAAAGCCTGCGCCACATGCCACCCAAGACGGCGGGTAGGGCTCTCCGCCTCGACCGATAGAACCGACTCGTTGTTTTCAATCTCGCGGAGTTGAACTCCGCGAGATCGTAGGACAGGCTTTCAGCCTGTCCACGCAGGCCGGAAAGCCTGCGCCCCATGCCACCCAAGGCGGTGGTTGTAGCACTAAGCCGTCTGTCGTTGCAAGCGCTCGGCCAGTTCGCGGGGCAAGCGCCCACGAATGTGAATTCCCTCGGCAGTATGGCTCTTCTCCTCCACCTGACCCTGCTCGTGGAAACGGGCCACTAAATCTCCCCGGTCATAAGGAATAACCACGTCCACGCTGACCATGTTCTCCTGCAACATGGCCTCGATGCGCGCCAGCAGAAGGTCCAGACCGTGCCCTCGCAGAGCCGAGATGGGCACGCTATCCGGAAAGTCGGCCACCAGTTCAGCCAGAGCCTGCGGGTCGCGGAGGCGGTCCACCTTGTTCAAAGCGTTGACCATCGGCTTCTCAGCGACGCCGATTTCCGCCAGCGTATCATGCACCGCCGCCACCTGTTCGTACACATTGCGGTGTGTCACATCAACCACGTGCAGCAGCAGATCCGCCTCGGCCACCTCCTCGAGGGTGGCACGGAAAGCGGCGACGAGTTGCGTGGGCAGCTTTTGGATGAAACCCACCGTATCGGTGAACAGTACTACCTGCCCTCCGGGCAGCTCCACGCGCCGCGTGGTCGGATCCAAAGTGGCGAAAAGTTGGTCGGCGACATAGACATCCGCACCAGACAAGGCGTTGAGCAGGGTGGACTTGCCGGCGTTGGTGTAGCCCACCAGAGCCACCACCGGTATGCCCTCCCGTTGTCGTCGCTGCCGGTACAGACGGAGATGGGTGCGCACTTCTTCCAGTTCGCGCTTCAGGTGCGCAATGCGCTCCCGAATGCGTCGCCGGTCCACCTCGAGCTGTGTCTCGCCGGGGCCTCGCAATCCCACACCCCCGATCCCACCGCGTCCTGCCGCACCACCGACCTGGCGCGCCAGGTGAGTCCACGCCCGGGTCAGGCGCGGCAAGCGGTACTCGTACTGCGCCAATTCCACCTGCAGGGCTCCCTCGCGAGTGTGAGCGTGCTGAGCGAAAATGTCCAGGATAAGCGCCGTGCGGTCCAAGACCTTGACCTCGTCGGCGAAGGCTTCTTCCAGCTCTCGCTGCTGGCGCGGGGAGAGTTCCTCGTCGAAGATGAGGACGTCGAAGTCCAGCTCGGCGTGCAAGTCCACCAGCTCCTGCACCTTGCCCTTGCCGATAAAAGTGGCCGGCACAATGGAGTCCAAACGCTGGTAGGTTTGTCCCACCACCTCGATGCCGGCGGTACGCGCCAGTTGCGCCAACTCCGCCAGGGAGTCCTCCACCGTCCACAGCGCGTATTTATTTTTCAGTTCCACCCCTACCAGGAACCCCCGCTCGATAGGGGCCTGAGTTTCCCGTGTTTCTGCG
Source organism: Anaerolineae bacterium (assembly GCA_014360845.1). Classification (GTDB taxonomy): domain Bacteria; phylum Chloroflexota; class Anaerolineae; order JACIWR01; family JACIWR01; genus JACIWR01. The sequence goes on along the minus strand of JACIWR010000015.1, from coordinate 8,514 downwards.
ATAATCGCACCTCCCCATCCAATGCAGCGAACACCTCTGCATCACTTGCTCTGGGAACGGATAAACTGCTCGGCCTGCTCAAAACCCACGGCCAGCGCCCGCAGATTTATCTCCTCCGTGCCCGGCGGCACATGAGCCCGCACGGCTGCTTCCATCGCCTGCCGCGAGACCAGGCCCGTCAGTCCGGCCAGAAAGCCCAGGGCGACCACGCTGGCGGTGATCCGCCGTCCCGTAGCCTCCTCCGCCCACTGCGTCAGGGGCACGACCACCGCCCGGCTGGTGGGCATACGTTCCACATGCACCGCATCGGCGATGAGCAGTCCGTGCTGCTTCAGATCATGAAAATAGCGATCACAAGCTTCCTGACTCATGCACAGCAAAATATCGGCCTGCGTCACTTTGGGATAATCAATCTCCCCGTCGGAGATCACCACCTCAGAGCGACTGGCTCCCCCACGGGCCTCGGGGCCATAACTTTGAGTCTGGGCCGCATTCTTGCCATCCAGGATGGCGGCCTCGGCCAGAATAATGCCCGCCAGGATCATGCCCTGACCGCCCTTGCCAGCCAGCCTCACCTCATATCGCTCGCTCATGCCGTCCTCCCATTGGCGACCGTCTGCTGCGCGCGAGCGATGATTTCATCGTAGAGCCGGGTGTACTCCGGGATGTCGCGGTCCACGAACACCCCGCGCACGATTTTGTCCGCCCGCTCCTCCTCCGCCAAAGCCTCGAAAGTCTTCTGCGTGACGCCTTTATCCTTCAGGTGGCGCATCATCTCCACAGCGGAGCCCAGCTTGTTGATCCGGCCATAGGTAGTGTGGCAATAACTCACCGCTTCTACGACGGAGAAGCCCTCTTTCTGGATGGCCTGGGCGATGAAACGGCTGAGCTCGCGGGCGTGGTACACCGTGCTGCGGGCGACGAAGGCCGCTCCAGCCGCCTGCGCCAGTTGGCAAATGGGAAAAGGCTGCTCGATGTTGCCATAGGGCGCGGTAGTGGCGTAGGCGTGAGTGGGAGTAGTGGGTGAATACTGTCCCCCCGTCATGCCGTAGACGTTGTTGTTGATGATGATCGCCGTCAGACCGATGTTGCGCCGGGCCGCGTGGATGAAGTGATTGCCGCCGATGGCCAGTGCATCGCCATCTCCCATGACGACGATGACCTTCATCTCTGGCCTGACCATTTTCAATCCGGTGGCAAAGGCCAGCGCCCGGCCGTGGGTAGTGTGCATGGTATTGAAATCCACGTACACCGGCATGCGCCCACTGCACCCAATGCCGGAGATCATCGCCACCTCATCGTTGCTCAGCCCGACGGCATCCACCGCGCGCACGATAGCCCCCATCACAATGCCGATGCCGCAGCCAGCACACCACACATGCGGGAACTTCTTGTGGTGGCGCAGATAGCGCTCATGGATCAACGACTCACGCTCCTGCTTCTTCACAACCATGCGCTCACCCCCCTCACAATAGCATCCAGCACCTCCTGCGGAGTGACCATCTCACCGTTGGCCTTGCCCACCCGCATGACCTTCCGTCGCCCGACGACGCGCTCTACCTCCAGCGCCAGTTGACCCAGATTCATCTCCGGGACGATCACGCGGTGAATGCGCTCGGCTGCCCTCTCCACCACTTCCTCCGGAAACGGCCAGAGTGTGCCCAGGCGCAGGAAACCGACCCTGTAACCTCGGGCGCGGGCCTGTTTCACCGCGTGCCGCGCCGAGCGAGCCGTCGCCCCATAGGCAATGACCACAATCTCCGCATCCTCGATTTCATCCGCCTCGTAGATGAGTATATCCCGCAAATTGCGCTCGATCTTGCGAAAGACGCGGGCGATCCAGGGGTCTATCTCGTCCAGGCGCTGGGTGGGGAAACCTCGCTCGTCGTGAAACAGCCCGGTGATGTGGTAGCGATACCCCTGTCCGAAACTGATCATCGGCGGCACATCCGAGGGTGTGTTCTCGTAAGCCTTGTACCACTCCGGGGGCACGCTGGTGCTCACCCGCTCCACGACCTCGATAGCCTCTGGCGAAGGCAGCTCCACCTTTTCCCGCATGTGGCCGATCATCTCATCCATGAGCAGGATGACCGGTGTGCGGTACTTTTCCGCCATATTGAAGGCGCGCACGGTGAAATCGAAAGTCTCTCTCACACTGGAGGGCGAGAGTACGATGATAGGATGATCGCCGTGCGTACCCCAGCGCGATTGCATCACATCGCCCTGGGAGGGCTTGGTAGGCAAGCCGGTGCTGGGACCGGCGCGCTGCACGTCCACCACCACACAGGGGATTTCGGCCATAGCCGCATAACCGATGTTCTCCTGCATCAACGAGAAGCCCGGCCCACTGGTGGCCGTCATAGCCTTGGCCCCACCCACCGACGCGCCGATGACGGCCGCCATGCTGGCAATTTCATCTTCCATCTGAATGAATTTGCCCCCCACCTGGGGCAATCGCCGCGCCAGCACCTCGGCGATGTCCGTGGCCGGGGTGATGGGGTAACCGGCGAAGAAACGACACCCGGCGGCGATAGCTCCTTCGGCACAGGCTTCATCGCCCTGCATCAACTTACCGGTCATCGTCCCCCTCCTTGCGGTCTAATCGCTTCACCGAGATGGCGAAATCCGGACAATGCCATTCGCACCAGCCACAGCCGGTGCACCGGTCCGGATGAGCCACCACTGGTCGCCCCTCGCCATCCGCCTCGAACACCTTCGTCGGGCAGAACTCGATGCACAACCCACAACCTTTGCACCAGATAGGGAAGACAGTGACCACACCTCTGGGGCCTGTCCGCCCCCGCTTTTGCTGAGGGGGAGACTCCTCTGCATCTACCTCCACGGTCAATTGTTCCTTGCCCATTGAACACCTCCATTGGCTTCTTTGCCAAGTTAAGCGCCTTGCTATGATAAGCGAAATGAGTGCTTTTGTCAAGGAGATTGCCCCCAAGCCCTTCACTTTCTGATCTCGCGGAGTTGGACTCCGCGAGCAGGGGGGGACTGCACTGGGGGCTTCCCGCAAGCCCCTCACGCAGCGAGGGGCCCGTGACAGCTTACCCGCCCAGCACAGCGATGACGGCTCCCCCGCCGTTGGCGAGGGCTTGCTCCAAAAAGCAACCCGCTCTTGCTTTTTTCGCCAATACAGTGTATGATTATAACCCAGGAGACGAACCGTGGTCAAGATTGCAGCTTCTATCCTATCGGCGGATTTTGCCAGACTGGGTCAACAAGTAACCGAGGTCGAGGCCGCCGGCGTGGACTATATCCACGTGGACGTGATGGATGGTCACTTCGTACCCAACATCACCGCTGGCCCGATGATAGTGGAGGCCGTGCGTCGAGTGACCGACCTGCCCATAGACGTGCACCTGATGATCGAAAAGCCGGAGAAATACCTGCCCCACTTCGCCGCCGCCGGCGCGACGATTCTCACCGTGCACGTCGAAACCTGCCCCCACCTGCACCGCACCGTGCAGCAGATTCACGAACTGGGAGCGAAAGCCGGCGTCACCTTGAACCCGGCCACCTCTCTCTTCACCCTGGAAGAAATCCTACCCTACGTGGACCTGGTCCTGCTGATGACGGTGAACCCCGGCTTCGGCGGGCAGGAATTCATCCCAACTTCCCTTAGCAGAATCGAACGCCTGCGGAGGATGCTGGACCAGGCCGGGTATCCGGCGGAGCTGGAAGTAGACGGTGGGGTCAATCCCGAAACCGCGCCCCAAATTGTCGCCGCCGGCGCCACCATACTCGTCTCCGGAGCAGCGATCTTCGAAAGCGAACTCTCCATACGCGAGGCAGTGGCCCGATTGCGCGGGAGCTATAACCATTTTCCCGCGGCGGCATGAACGAGCGACATTACCCCTGCCTCGATGGAAAAATCACACGAACCAGTAACTTCACGGCTCTTTGTGTGTTATTGTAAACGAAATAAAAAGCCAGCAACCGCGACACGCGTGCTGGCAATTTTCGAGAAAAAAGGGCCGTCTACTTAGACTTGGCACGGGCCTTGAGACACTTAGCGCAAATGCGTACTCTCCGGGGCCTGCCATTCTCTATAATGGTCACCCGTTGAATATTGGGTTTCCACCGCCGATTGGTCGCTTTCATCGAATGACTGACATTATGCCCAAACTGAGGGCCTTTTCCACAAATCTCACACTTGGCCATGGTCCTCGCTCCTTTCACACAAAATTCGGGGCTAAGCCCCGAGCACGCTAATAATACCACAAGATACCAATTTAGGCAAATACGAAAGAAACCCGCTGGGCTCCTTCGCGTCCTCGGCGGTTTTCAGCAGAGAGGCCTGAATCCAGCAGGCTGGTGGTCTCCCTCTACATTGATCCTTTCTCTTCACCGCAGAGCACGCGGAGATGCATAGATTCTCCCAGCGGCCTCGGCGTTCTCTGCGGTGGGAACCAGAAGCGCATCAACACGATTGGGGAAGACTGCCAGAAAGCTGGAGAACACTAAATTAACCAGCGCAGTGAGCTGCTCAAAATAGAGGAGAAAGCGGAATGCCAGAAGAGACCCGATTGGGCAAGATTGAGATTGCCCCCACGGCCATCGCCAGCCTGGCCAGCCAGGCAGTGCTCAAATCCTACGGCGTAGTGGGGATGACCGCCCGCGGATTGGCTCAGGTCCTGCGCCGCGACGCCCATCGCGGCGTCGAAGTGCGGGTGGAGGGTGACGAAATCATCATTGACCTCTACGTCGTGCTGGAATACGGGACGCGCATCTCAGCCGTAGCCCACAACATCATGAGTAACGTCAAATTTAGCGTGGAGAAAGCCCTGGGAGTACCCGTCAGCCAGGTAAATGTCCATGTGCAGGCACTACGGGTCAGCAACCGGGAGTGAAGCCCGCGCATCCCTGGGCCGAGGCGAACCGCCTTTCTTCCGCGGGGCAGCAGGCTTTAGTCCACGCAGGAGGATAGAGTTTGACACAAGAGAAACCAGTACAGAATAACCCACCGCAGCAACCACGCAAGCACGAGACCGGCCTGCCCATCCTATCCTGTGATGGACAAGGTCTCAAGCGCCTATTGGCCGCCGGCCTCGCCTGGCTGGAACAGCACAGCGAGGCCATCAACGCCCTGAACGTCTTCCCGGTGCCCGATGGCGACACCGGAACCAATATGCTGCTGACCATGCAGGCCGCCTACGCCGAGATCGCCGAGTCCCCGGAGGATGCGGTGAGCGAGATCGCCCAGGCCGCTTCCTACGGCGCACTGATGGGCGCCCGAGGCAACTCTGGAGTGATCCTCTCCCAGATTTTGCGGGGCTTCGCCCGCAGTCTGGAGAACAAGCAGACGTTCAACGCCACCGAGTTTGCCTCGGCCCTGCAAGAAGCCTCGGCCACGGCTTACAAAGGCGTCATCAAGCCGGTAGAAGGCACTATCCTCACCGTCATTCGCGAGGTAGCCGAGGCCGCCGTCAGGGCAGCCGCCGATAGCGAAGACCTGCGCTATGTGCTGGAGATCGTCACCCACCACGCCCGCGAAGCCGTGGCTCATACCCCTTCCCTGCTCCCCGTACTGCGCGAAGCAGGAGTGGTAGACGCCGGTGGACAAGGGCTGTTCATCATTCTGGAAGGCATGAACCGCTACATCCGCGGTGAGAGCGTGGCCGAAGCCACCGGTCTGACCAGAGCCATAGACCTGCACCTCGCCGCCCCAGAAGAAGGCTACGGCTACGACGTCCAGTTTATCATCACCGGGCAACACCTGGACGTCAACGAAATTCGCGCTAACATCGCGAGCATGGGCGAATCCACCCTGGTCGTGGGCGATGCCAACACGGTCAAAGTCCACGTCCACACCCCCAGGCCGGGCGATCCCCTTAACTACGGGGCCCAACTGGGGTCCCTGAGCCGGGTCATCGTCGAGAACTTGCAAGAGCAGTATCAAGAATTCATCCTGGGGCGAGTCCAACCCGCCACGCCGGAGAAACCCTGCCCCATCGCCATTGTGGCCGTCGCCTCTGGAGTGGGCCTGATGCGCGTGATGGAAAGTCTGGGCGCCAGCGCCGTCGTCCCCGGCGGCCAGTCCATGAACCCCAGCACCGAGGAGTTGCTCAACGCCATTGAGGAGACCGGCGCCGAGGAGGTCATCCTCCTGCCCAATAACTCCAATGTGATCCTGGCCGCCCAGCAGGCCCAGGCCCTATCCGACAAGAAAGTGAAAGTAGTTCCCACCAAAACCATTCCCCAGGGCATCAGCGCGCTGCTGGCCTTCAACTATCAAGCCGATTTGGAGACCAACGCTCTCAGCATGGAACGCGCCGCCGAGGAGATACAAACAGGCGAAATCACCATCGCCAACCGCGATGTGCAGATAAATGGGCTGGACATCAAAGAGGGCCAGATTATCGGTCTGGTCAACGGCGAGCTTACCACTTCGGCCCTCACCATAGAAGACGCCGTCCGGCAAGTGCTGGCCCAGATGCACGCCGAGGAGGGTGAAATCCTCACCATCTACTACGGCGAGACCATCACGGAAGAGGAAGCCGAAGCACTGGCCGAGATGATAAGCAACGAGTACCCAGACCTGGAAACGGAAGTAGTGGACGGCGGACAACCGCATTATCCTTACATCCTATCTATCGAATAGCGGGCGGAGGAGATATGCCAAAAGTAAAGGTGGTTACAGATTCCACAGCGTATTTCGAGCCAGGAGTAGCCCAGCGACTGGGTATCGAGGTTGTTCCCCTGCGCATTCACTTCGGGGATGAGACCTTCCGCGAGGGGGTTGATATTACCTCGCAACGCTTTTTCCAGAAACTGGCTCACAGTCCTGTACCACCTCGCGCTTCCCCCCCTCCGGTGGAGGAATTCCGAGCTGTATATAGAGAGCTGAGCAAGACCACCGATGAAATACTTTCTATCCATGTCTCCAGCAAACTCAGCGACACGTGGGCAGTGGCCAGCGAAGCCGCTAACGCCTTCCTGGGCCGCTGCGAGATTGCCGTCGTGGACTCGCTGACCATCTCCCTGGGATTGGGCATCCTGGCCCAGGCCGCAGCGGAGGCCGCCAATCAAGGCGAGTCGCTGGATTCAATCGTCCGTCTGCTGCGGGGGATGATCCCCCACATTTATGTGGTGTTTTTCGTAGACACGCTGGATTACCTGGAAAGAGGCAACCGCATCGGCCCCGCCCAGGCCCTGCTGGGTACAATGCTCGGTATCAAACCATTCCTCACCATCGAGGACGGGGAGATCATCCCCATGGAGAAGGTACAGGACCGGGAGAAGGCTATTGATAAACTGTTCGAGTTCGTAGCCGAGTTCTCCAACATCGAGCAGATAGCCATCATGCAAAGCACTCCGGAACCCACCGAGGAGAGCAAGCTCCTCCTGGAGCGCCTGGAACTGACCTTCCCCGATTTGACGTTCCCCATTCTGGTCTACGGCCCATCTCTGGCCTGCCACATTGGACCGGATACCCTGGGGGTGATCGTCTATGAGGGCATGGACGTATAGCTTATCGCGGTGGCGAGGGGGCAATTGTGCCATCAGTACACGTGGTCACCGACTCGACTGCCGACATCCCGGCGCACCTCGCTGCCGAGCTCGACATCACAGTGCTACCCTGCATTATCGCTTTTGGCAATGAGGCGTACCGCGATGGCCTGGATTTGAATAACGCCGAATTTTACGCCAAGCTGGCCACCAGTAAGGCGTTGCCCACCACGGCTCATCCGCCCTTGGGTCTTTTTCTGGAGACCTACGCGCAATTGTGTCGCCGCGGAGATGCGGTGTTCTCTATCCACATATCGTCCCAGCTCAGCGGCACCATGCGCACGGCGCTCATGGCGGCCACGGCCCTTCCCGACCTGCCCATCCGCGTCGTGGATTCCCGGCAGCTCTCCATGGGCCTGGGCTGGCAGGCTATTATCGCCGCCCGCGCTGCTCAGCGCGGATGCACGTTAGACGAGGTGTGCGAGCAAGTCGCCAGCATCACTGAACGGGTGCGGGCGGTGGCTGCCCTGCCCTCACTGTGGCACGTGCAACGAGGCGGTCGCATCGGCAAAGCGAAAGCCCTGTTGGGCACGACGCTGCGCATGAAGCCCCTGGTCCAGGTCCTGCAGGGAGAAGTGCTGCCCATCGCCAACGTGCGTACCTGGAGCAGGGCTCTGAAACACCTGGCGGAACACATCATCGCCTCTGGCCCGAGCATGGAACTGGCCGTGCTCAACGCCGCTAACCCGGAAAGCGGAGAGGTCCTGGTCGAGTTGCTGGCCGATTATTTTCCCAGAGAGCGAATGTTAATCGGCGAGGCTGGAGCAGCCATCACCACTCACCTGGGACTGGGAGCCGTGGGCATCTGCTGCGTGCTGGCCGAAACATGAGACCGTGGCAGGACAACTGCGAGCAGTTGTCCTGCCAACCTCACAGGTAGAATTCGTTGGTTCGAGGCGAAGCTTCGCTAGAAAGTATCTATGATCAAAATCGTCACCGATTCCACCGCCGATCTTCCACCAGAGCTGATCGAAGAACTAAATATCACCGTCATCC
>JACIWR010000149.1 GCA_014360845.1 Anaerolineae bacterium | reverse complement strand
GGCGGGCAGGTGCAAGACCTGCCCCTACCCCAAATTATTGAGAAGATACTTCGAACCGATGCGAAGGGAATACATGCGAGATGAGCCACACCGACAGCGGGCAGAGTCAAACATCATCGCCGCGCCCACCGTATAAATTCATCCTCGGCGGGGCAGTGATCATCCTGGTCGTCGTCTGGCTGATCATCGGCAATGCAGGCCTCTCATCAGTGTATTACCTGACCGTGGCCGAGTTGGGCGCCGAGGGGCCATCGGACCGCGTCCGCCGGGTCAGTGGCACCATTGTCGGCGAAAGCATCCACTGGAACCCACAAGACCTGGTGCTCGAATTCGAATTAGAGGACGACAGCGGTCGGTTGCCCGTAGTCTACCACGGCCCCAAACCGGACATGTTCCGCGACGGCGCAGAAGCCGTAGTGGAGGGCAAATACGGAGTGGATGGTGTCTTCCGGGCCAGCGATCTGTTCCTGAAATGTCCGTCCAAATACGAGGACGCCGGCAGCCCTTGATCGTGCTGCACCAAACACCCGCGGTGAGATTGCCTCACCGGCCCAGGGCAAAACCCGGCAAACACGCGAAGGAGGAACTTCTGTTATGCATAGCTCCCGCAAGGGACAATCTATACCCGGCAGGCTGGTAGGTCTGGGACTCCTGCTGCTGGCATTGAGCACCAGTAGCTGTTCGGGACTCCCTTCTGCTACCCTGGAAAACCCTAACCCTATACCACTTACTCCCACCAACCCGCGCGCCGCAGCCCCGTCGCCATCGCCCACTCCCATCCTGGATGCGCCGACGCCCGAGAGCCCTACCGCGCCAGCGCCTACGCCCACGCCGACCCCCTCCGATCCCACGCCGACTCCGCCGCCCGTCGCCCCTCAGGAGGGGTTTACAGCGCCGGATTTCTCCCTGCTCGACTTGCAGGGAAACGAATTCACTCTCCGCCAGTTCCGCGGCCGGCCGGTGTTAGTCAACTTTTGGACCACCTGGTGCCCTTATTGCGTAGAGGAAATGCAGGCTCTGGAAAAAACCTACCGCCGCTACGCCGATGAGGGGCTCGTGGTGTTAGCCATAAACATCCAGGAAAGAACCGACACGGTGAAACCTTTTGCCCAAGAACAGGGTTTGACCTTCCCCATCTTGCTGGATGAAAACGCCTCGGTGACCAGAACTTACTTCACCATCGCCATTCCTACCAGCTTCTTCATCAATCCCCAGGGGGTCATCAGCGTCATCCACCTGGGACCGCTCACCGAGGAGATGATAGACGTCTACATGACGGACATACTCAACGGAGGCTAGTCAGCGCATAAATGGATAATCAACCCGATACCAAGAGCCCTGTCGCCACTTCACGCCCGGTCACGGGACCGGTGCGCACCCTCGTCATCTCCCTGGACAGGCTCATCTTTCAACTGGCCAAACACTGGCTGCTGGTCTTCAACATCGTAAGCGGCATATACGCCGGGCTGCCTCTGCTGGCCCCGGTATTTATGGCCTGCGGATTGACCTCCTGGGGCAAAGCCATCTACACACTCTACATCCCTGCCTGCCACCAACTGCCCTGGCGCTCTTTCTTCCTCTTCGGCGCACAGCCGACCTACTCCTATCAGGCTCTGCGCCAGGCCCTGGGCCCCGGCGGATTATCCACCCTGTGGGAAGCGCGGAAGTTCTACGGCACCCCCACCCTGGGCTACAAAATGGCCTACTGCGAACGCGATGCAGCCATTTACACATCCATCTTCCTGGGAGGCCTGATCTTCGCCCTGCTCCGTCACCGCCTGAAACCACTGCCCTGGACCCTGTTCTTTCTCTCGATCTTGCCCCTGGCCGTTGACGGCCTCGGTCAGATGCTGGGATTTTGGGAGAGCACCCCCCTCTCCCGACTGATCACCGGCGGACTGTTCGGCTTCTCCGCAGTGTGGCTGACTTACCCCTACCTCGAGGAGGGGATGAACGACGTCAGACGCACGCTCTCTGCACGCTTCGGATGGCGGTAGAAGGGAGACTCTTCCACAAAGTGTTGATAACTCTGCATGAGCGTTACTACTCAGGCTAGCAGGCGCACTGTCCTCCCCAGGCTCGTAGCCCCCGTCCCGGGGGCGTCTCGGCTGAGAAAACCGCGCAAAAGACAGCATCTTGCCGCATGGAACGTCCCCGGGATGGGGACTTGGAGCATAGGCTGAGTAGTCACGCATGAGCTTTCTGAGCCTCGATAGCACGCAGCACGTAACACGTAACTGAGTAACCGGAGTGCCAACAGATGAATCCCAATATCGAACAACTGAGCCTCTTCGGGCCCTCCCCACAGAACCCGTACACGGTAAGCCAGATAACGCGCTACATCAAAGAGCTCTTCGACACAGATTTCCAGCTTCAGGACGTGTGGTTGGAGGGCGAGGTCTCCAATTTCTCTCGCTCGGCGGCGGGACACGTCTATTTCACGCTGAAAGATGCGGCGGCCAGCATCCAATGTGTGCTCTGGCGCTCCATCGCCCAGCGGCAAACCACTCTGCCCCGTGACGGCGATACGGTGATCGCCCACGGACACATCACGGTCTACGAGGTGCAGGGACGGTACCAGTTTTACGTGGACGCCCTGCAACCGGCCGGAGTAGGACTGCTGTATCTGGAATTCGAAGCGCTCAAGGCGCGGCTGGCCGACGAGGGCCTCTTCGCCCCGGAGCGCAAGCGTCCGCTGCCGCTTTTTCCCCGCTGTGTGGGGGTGGTGACCTCCCCCACCGGTGCAGCGCTGCGGGACATTCTTCACGTCCTCGGTCGCCGCTTTCCCCTGACCCGCGTGCTCCTGGCTCCGACGCTGGTGCAAGGCGACGAGGCTCCTTTGCAAATTGTAGCCGCGCTGCGCGCCCTCCAATCCCAGCCGGAGGTGGATGTGATTATCGTGGCCCGGGGCGGCGGTTCACTGGAAGAGTTGTGGGCCTTCAACGATGAGCGAGTGGCGCGGGCCATCGCCGCCTCCCGGGTACCGGTCATCTCCGGCGTGGGGCACGAGACCGATTTCACCATCGCCGATTTCGCCGCCGACGTGCGCGCTCCGACCCCCTCCGCCGCCGCGGAAATCGCCGTCCCGGACCAGGGTGAGTTGCGCAACGCTCTGCAAGCGCAGGAGCGCCGGCTGCTGCACCTGATTCAAAGCAGAATAAACCGCGAACGCCACGCCTTGCAAACCCTGATGCAAACAATGCGACGGCTCTCTCCCCAATCTCGCATTGATGTCTTCCGCCAGCGCGCGGACGAGCTGACGCGCACGGCACTGACCCACGTGACCCATCGCCTGACCCTGCACCGCGAGCGTCTGCGGGCACGCGTCCTCCAACTGCAAAGCATGAATCCCTACGCCATCCTGGCCCGGGGATACGCCATAGTGCGCCAGCGGGAGAGCGGTCAGATAGTGCGCAGTGTCACCCAGGTACAGACAGGCACTCCGCTCGACGTCCGAGTCAGCGACGGGGAGTTCCCCGCCATGGTCGAGTGAGATCGCTGAATGCTCTCGCGGAGTTCAACTCCGCGAGCCACGAGAGCATTGGGGTGAGCCTTGGATTCTGAAACACAGCCCTTCATCCGACAATCAGCATTATCCCGGCCTTTGCCAAACGAGATGAAAGTAGGTGAACCCATGGAGCAAAAAACAGCCCTAGAACATCTCTCCTTCGAAGAAGCTTTCCGGCAATTAGAAGAAACAGTACAGCGCCTGGAGGCGGGAGACCTGACCCTGGAAGAATCCATTGCCCTTTTCGAGAGAGGTCAGGCCCTGGCCCGGCACTGCCAGGCCGCCTTAGACCAGGCCGAATTGCGCATCAGTCAACTGAGCAGGACGGAAAGCGGGGATTATCTTCAGAGCGATTTTGCGGGGGAGCAAGAGGAGGGATAAACAGCCCAATGAGCGAACTCTTGCGCAATACAGCGCTAACGGTACCACTGCTTAGTTGGGCGGTCGCCCAGTTTCTGAAAGCAGTGTATCATCTCGTGACGCAGAGAAAGCTCGATATGCGCCTGCTTATCAGCGCGGGGGGGATGCCCAGTTCCCACTCGGCCTTCGTCAGCTCCCTGGCCACCGCCATAGGTCTACGCGAAGGATTGGGCTCCAGTGCTTTCGCCATCTGCGTAGTCTTTGCCAGCGTAGTCATGTACGATGCGGCCGGCGTGCGGCGCGCCGCCAGCCGTCAGGCCAGTATCCTCAACCGCATCCTCGATGAACTCTTCAGCGGCCAGCCTCTCAGTGAGGAGCGGCTGTGGGAGTTGATCGGCCATACCCCCATCCAGGTCGTGGTCGGGGCCACGCTGGGAGTGGTGCTTACCTGGCTGCTGATCGGGCGCTGATCGCCCCAGCAGGGTACTTCTAAGCTGCACCACCGCCAAAGGAGGTCCCGATTTCACTCCGACGACACCCGATAAACCGCCATGTTGTCGTGTCCCAGGGCCACCGTCCACGGACACCCGGTGTCGTAGACGGGCTCCAGACTGGGGTCCCGAACCATTTGCGGATACCAGGAAGGAAAAGTGACCAGGTAATCCGCACCACGCTCCCGCACAAAATCCAGGAGACGGGCCTCATCGCGGATGAAGGGGATGACCTGGGGAGTGATCAGGCCGGCCAAGTCCAGCAGAGGACGCTCCGCGAAGTAGCCGATGGCCCCGATGTCATGAGCGGCGATCAGCGCCTCTGGCGGGGTGTTCTCCGCCAGCCAACGGGCTACATCCACCATCTCACACTCAATGACGCGCACATCACGGGTGTAGGCCATGCCTCCCATGAAGACAAAAGCCAACAACAGCACCCCCGTCGCCCCCAGCACCACCTGGCTGAGGATACGCACCACCGCCCGTTCCGACCCCGGCTGCAACATCTCCCCCATCCCCGTCATCCCGTAAAGGATGAACAGGGGAATGGTGGGGATCAGATAGCGCCCATGTTGATAATCCACCGGCAATCGCAAAGCATATATCCCCAGCATAGCAGCCCACCAGAGCAGCGGCAAAAAGGGCAAGAGCAGCTGGCGCAGGGCCAGCTCACCGCGCGCGGCGAACAGCCGCTTCACCTCGCGCCAAACGGCGTAGATAAAACCCGGCACCAGAAGCACCTGGGCTCCCACCAGGGTAGGGCGCACCACGCGCCACAGGCGCGTCCAGAGGGGTAACCCCTCCAGCAAAACCCTGTACTCCGCTTGCTTGGCGTAAAAAGTGTTGGGGAACAAAGCGCCACTGACTATGACATTGTAGACCAGGTAAGGCACAACCAGGAGAGAGAATCCGGCCAGCACAGGCGGAACGCTTGCCCAGTGCCAGGTCCGCTCCTCTTCGGGCAATAGAATGAACACCATGACCAACAGAAAAAGGACTATGCCCTCCGGTCTAGTGAGCACCAGCAAAGACCCCAGCAGTCCGATCCAAAACGGACGCCCCCCCGTCATGGCCTGATCCATCAGCAGGAGAGAGAGGCTGATGAACAACAAAATCTCCATGCCCGAAAAGGCCGCCCAGATCAGGTGCCACTCCAAAGCGCAGAAAATCGCTGCTGCGGAAGCGGTCCACACGCGATCAGACCACAGCAGAGAAGCCAGCCGATAGACTATGCTGGCCGTCCACACCAGACATGTGGCCCCCACCAGATACGCCCACAGGCGTCCATCTACCCCCAGCAGATACCCCACACTGAGCACTATAGTCCACAGCGGGGCCGTGGACCCGGCGCTGAGCTGGCCGCGTACATAGGCAAACTCGCCCCAACGGGCCAGGTTTCGCGCATAGGTCTGATGAATCCAGGCATCATCCAGGGGAAAGCCCAGATAGCCGGCACAGGCCGTCTGCCCCAGGTAGACTATCGTCACCACGAAAGCTACGGTGCACAGTAACGCTTGCAGCCATCGAGAATCGAGCATGGTCACCTCCGCGATGCTCCCAGCCTCACGGCCTCAATTCATATATCTTGATCGGCCCCAGGTAATCATCCTGCAACGTGCTCCGCAACTCGATCCTGGGGTCCGATACCTCACCCGCATACAAACCCGCCAGGGGGAGAGGGCGATTGCGATCTAAGACCAGAATGTTGCCCCCATACCGTCGCGCCACGGTCAGCAGCGTCTCCACGTCGCCGTTGGGCACGGCCAGGCAGGGCAGTTCACTGAAGTAATAGAACGTGGGGGGGCTGCCCACCAGGACCACAGCCTCGGAGGACATGTTCTCCCGCAGCCAGGCGGACAGGCGCGGGTAGATTTGCTGCTGATAATTCCACGGCGGCACCTCCTGCCCGCCACTCCACACTCGCCCCGCGTATAGGAGCACGCTCAACAGCACAGCGAGAGTCACCAGGCCGATACTGAACACCCGACGGGCCTGAGGCACATCCCAGGTGCGGCGCAATTTCGCCCCCCAGGCGATGAAGACGTCCAATCCCTCCATCGCGACCGCGTACAAAAAGGGCAACAGGGCCACGCTGGAGTGAAACAATCCACCGCGATAACCCGGCTCGGTAAAGACGAAGGTCATCGCCACATAGAGCAAGGGGAGATAGATCAACGCCGGCCAAAACTCCACCCGCCGACGCAAGCGCCACATCCCCACAGCGGCAAAAGGCAGCAGGAAAATCATCAAGTCCTCCGCCCACAGACGTTGTAAGTTGATCCATGCTGCGTGCAGCTTGGCGCGCAAGATGTTGTCCCAGCCCCAGGCCAGGTAGGTATGCCAGTTCAGTTCCTTGCCGAAACTGTAAAGGTCGTCGTAGGTAGTCAGCCACAAGGTCGTGGTTCCAGCAGGAGATAGTGGTGCGCCGATGACCAGGAAATTGCGGGCGAACCAGGGGGCCATGACTAATAAGTAGCAGGTGACAGGAAGCAGGAAGCAGGAGGCAAGATGAGGGAAGCGTGTGCCTGCTTGGCGCCTGGCGGAGAGAAGAAAGGCGATGTAAACGGCCACCAAGAGCAAAGGCCCATCGGCGCGGGTCAGGTGGGACAGGCCAGCCAGAGCCCCCGCCAGAGCAAACCACCGCGCGCGACCGTCCCGCAGGCCCACACCGGCAACGGCCAGACACAGCGAGCCAAAGACAGCGAAAGGCGCGAAGTTATCAGTGGTCACCCAGAAGGGCAGGTAGAATCCGCTGAACACGGCGAATAACGCCGCGCAAACCGCGTGTCGCTGGCTGCGGGCCACCTGGTAAGCCACGGCGTAAGCGATGAGCGGCAGCAGCGCCGAGAGGAGAATAAAGGGCACCTGCGCCGCGCCAAAGCTCTCGCCGAAGAGCAAAAACGAGAAGTAAGCCAGTATCGAAGAAAGCGGCATCCAGTACAGGTGACTGGGGTAAGGAATGCCCTGAGGATCATCCAGATAGTTCCAGATAAAAGGATCGTTGAACCCCAGCCCTCGGTACAAACTGGTGGCGCCAACGTAATAATAGTAGGCATCCATGTAACCGGGCACTTGCAAGGGCAAGGCGGTGAGGATACGCACCAGAAGAGCCAGGAGCAACAGCGCGATTATAATCCACGAGCGCTCCGGTGGATTCCACATTAGTTACCCCACATATCCCCAGATTACAAACTGGCCGCTGAAAAACAAAAACAGCGCTATCGAAGGATAGACGATAAACCGGTGGAGCCAGGGATTGCGTCCCCAGCGGCCCAGCAAGATAAAAGCAGGAAACAGACTCAGGACGTAACGAGAGACGCTAAGCAAAGGTTGTATCGGTGCGGTCTTGGTCAGCACGCCGGCCAGGATGCTGATCATATAGATGCCGTAGACCCGTGGCAGTCGCCAGCAGACCAGCACCGTGAGCACGATGAACAACAGAGCGAAAAAGAGGTCAAAGGGTTCAATAGAACGAAAACGCCCCGAAGCCAGCACGCGCAGCGCATCCACCAGACACAGCCCCGGCCAGGTGAAGCGTCCGTGGAAGCGCTGGGTGTGAATAGAGAAAGGCGCGAACAGGCTACCGCTATCCAGGCGAAACCAGGCATACAGGGGGAAGACCAGCGCACCGAGGAGCGGCAATAACAGCCAGGCCCCACCACGCCAGGAGACCTCACCACCCCGGCGGCGCGTCGTCAGGACCTGATGTCCCCACTCCCACGCCAGAGGGACGATGAGCACCGCTCCCGGCAGGCGAGTCAGGGGGGCCAGCGCCCCCCATATCCCGGCCCACATCCACCGGCCCCGCCGGGCAGCGTACAAAGCCGCCACGGTGAAGAGCAAAAAAAGTGACTCCGAGTAGGCAGCCAGAAAGAAAAAGGCCGTCGGAAAAAGGGCCAGGTAAACCATCCCTCGCTGCGCGGTGGGAACGTCGGTCTCCCAGGCCGTCAGTTTGTAGAAGCAGGCCAGCCCCGCGATGTAGGCCCCGTTGGAAATCAGCAGTCCGGCCAGCAAAAAGGCCACCGCCCCACCGCCCAGCAACGTTCCCAGCCCGCGTATGAGCAAGGGATACAGCGGTGGGGCGAAGATAGCCGTTTCATCCACGGAATAGCCCTGCAGGGCAACAGCCACGTACCAGTTAGTGTCCCACCGCTGCCACGGTCCCAGTAACCAACCGGCCCAGCCCTCGGTCACCGGCTGCACACCGAGATAGCGATACAGTTGGTCAGGGTCCAGAGGCACGGAAGAGGGCATCCAGGCATTCAGCAACGCGGCCCACACGGAGAGGGCAATGCGCAGGACCAGCCAAATGGCAAAGGCATAACGTATTGCCGGATCGTGCCATAGCTTCTGTAACCAGGTCTTCACCGCCCAACTCCGATGTGATTGCCTGTTTCACTTCGGCAAGGTCTGTGCCCCTGCCCTTCTTAGCTTCCGTAACCGTGCGGATGACTGCGATGCCAGGCCCATGCCGTCTCCACGATGGTGCGCAGCTCTGGATAACGCGGTCCCCAGCCCAGCTCGCGGCGGATCTTCTCCGAACTGGCGATGAGCACCGCCGGATCGCCGGGCCGGCGGGGCCCTATCCGCGCCGGGATAGGATGGCCCGTCACTTCCCGCGCCGTCTCGATGACCTCTTTCACGGTGAAGCCTTGCCCGTTGCCCAGGTTGTACGTGCGGCTACCCTGATCCAGGGCCCGCAGGGCCAGAATATGGGCTTCGGCCAGGTCCACCACATGGATGTAATCGCGCACGCAGGTGCCGTCGCGAGTGGGGTAATCGTCGCCGAAAATGACTATCTCGTCCAACTGCCCCAGCGCCACTTTCAGCACGCGCGGAATGAGGTGCAATTCCGGGGTGTGATCCTCGCCCCGCGAACCGTCGGGCAGGGCACCGGCAGCGTTGAAATAGCGCAACGCGGCATAGCGCAGCCCATAGATGCGGTCCAGCCAGTGCAGTATGCGTTCCAGGATGAATTTGCTCTCGCCGTAAGGGCTACCGGGGATGATACGCTCCTCCTCGTCAATGGGCATACGTTCCGGCCGGTCGAACAGATTCGCCGTGGACGAAAGGATAAAACGCCGTACCCCGGCCTGAATCGCTGCCCGCAGCAGATTGAGGCCGTTGGTCACGTTATCGCCGATGTACTTAAAGGGCTGCTCCATGGACTCGCCGACCAGGGTGTAAGACGCAAAATGCATCACCGCATCAATGTGGTACGTAGTCAATACCTTGTCCAGGGTCGCCCGGTCGGCCAGATCGCCCTCGACGAAGACAGCACCGGGGTGTACCGCCTCGCGGTGACCCATGGACAGGTTGTCCAAAACCACCACCTGCTCGCCCGATTCGACCAGTTCCGCGGTGACGATGCTGCCGATATACCCTGCTCCTCCGGTTACCAGAAT
>JACIWR010000148.1 GCA_014360845.1 Anaerolineae bacterium | reverse complement strand
CTGCTACATCACTGTAGGGCGGGTTGGGCTCGGCTGAGCCGGGCAATCAGGTGAGCTACAGGGGTTCTCCCATGTAACGACTCCGCTCTATCGGTCTAAGGCAGAGAGCCCTACCCGCCGCCTCGGACGGCAGGTAGGCTGCGCACTGATGTCGCTTGGTAGGTATTCAAAGCCCAGGGGCCTACGCGTTGTAGCCGCCGCCAACCGTTCGGCTGAGCCCTCGGCGTGAGCTCGGTCGAACGCTCACGACGAAGCCTGCCCTACTGGTGATGGGTGTGCATCAGTGCCCTGAGCCCGTCCCGAGCGGAGTCGAGGGGCGAAGACGAAGGGCTGCGCCCTGAGCAGAGACGAAGGGCTGCGCCCTGAGCGGAGACGAAGGGTGGCCGCACCACTGTAGGGCGGGTTGGGCTCGGCTGAGGACGCACCGCCGTGTAACAGGCGGTGCTGGTTGCGGGAGGAAGAGGGCCTTACCCGCTACCTTGGAGTTCGGCCCAGCCCTTGCCCGGCGAAACTGTAACCGACCCCTCACTGCGTGAGGGGCTTGCAGAAAGAAGCTCCACTGCTCGTTATGATGTCCATGGGGCGCAGCACGCTGCACCCCTACAGGGCGCAAATTCGCCCGAAACTGAAGTGTACCCAGTACCAAAGACCCTTTGCCTTTTTCCTTTGACAGTGTTACAATAGTAATGATTGGCTCTGGCATGAAAATGCTGAGCCGCGACGACATCGGATGCTACTATAAGTGCTCAGCCAGCACGTCCCATGATGATCACCTGAGATGGGGCCTTTGCGCAGTTGCCCGGAAAGCGAACGGCCATGAGCTGCGGGGGCCTTAGGGGACTGGGAGGGGAAAGGAGGCGCGTGACATTGGCTATAAATGACGATTTCACAGCCAGGCTCATGAACGACATGGACCCGGACCTCCTCGACTTCGTCAAAACCAAAGTCAACACTTTTATCAAGTGGGACTTGGTCCGCTTTTTCCATGAGAATCCCAACACGGCGGATACCGTCGAGAACATTGCCCGCTATGCCGGACGCAACGTGGCTGCGGTGGAGCCCGAGCTTCAAGAGCTGGTGGAAAGCGGTATTATGGAAATCCGTTATTTGGACGAGATACCCGTGTACTCGCTGACCACGGATGAATCCATGCGCCGCATCGTGGAGGATTTCATCAAGGCTTGCGAAGATCGGCACTTCCGCGTGAAAGCGGTATATCACATTATCCGCGGTATGCGTTAAACAAGCTGCCATGGGCCCACGGCATCAAGTTTTTGACGCACGGTCGGCCTGCGGCAGCTATGACCGGCTAGCAGTCATAGGAGGAAAACGATGCAGCGAGTGAAGACGGGCATCAAAGGTCTGGATGGGATGCTCCATGGCGGGTTTCTCCCGCAGAGTGCCAACCTGGTGGAGGGAGCTCCCGGAACGGGAAAAACCACACTGGGCATGCAGTTTATCTACAACGGCATTACTCTCTACAACGAGCCCGGCATTATCCTGACTTTCGAGGAGTTCCCGCAGCAGTACTACCGCGATGCTGAGGCCTTCGGGTGGGATTTCAAAGCCCTGGAGCGGAAGGGACTCCTGAAAGTGATCATGACCAGCCCCGAGGTCAGCAAGCTCGACCTGGAGCAGGTGGGGGGCATGATCGAAACCTGGGCCAACGAGACGGGCGCACGCCGTATCCTGGTGGATAGCCTCTCGCACTTTGAGAAGCTGACCGATGACCCGGTGGAATTGCGGGCTATCCAATACAGCTTCATCAACGCCCTTAAACGCGAGGGATTGACAGCTATCTTGACCAAAGAGAGCCCGGCTCTCCTGGGCACGGCCGACACCGATGAGAGTATTGCTTTCGTGGTGGATTCTTACATCCTGCTGCGCTATGTGGAGATCGAAAGCGCCATCCATAAGGCGCTTTTGGTGCTGAAGCTGCGGGGCAGCGATCACGATAAGGACATCCGCCAGTTCGAAATCACCTCCAGGGGCATCGAGGTACAGTCCAAGTTTGAGGGCCGAGAGGGCATCATGAGTGGTAGCCCTCACCTCAGCATGGCCGATTCCTTCGTCCGGGCCTTTGTGAAAAAGTGAGAACCTCTACCCAAGAGCGCATTCTTCGACGTTTGTCCGCTCGGTGGCGGGGCATTGTCGAGCGGGTAGAGGGCGAACGTGTTGATATGGCTGTCGTCCACCGCCACGGCAGCCTGCCTGCGTGTGCCGGCGAGAGCATTCTGCGGTGTCCTCGGAATAAATGCCGCGCCTGAAGCCCGCCCTGAGCAGCCGAGGGACAAGATCGCGACCACGCGATAATCGGGCGCGAATGCGGAGCGCCTGCTGCGCAGGCCACATCATGCCACAGAGGATGAGATCCCACGCTCCCCCGTGTGGAGGCGTTTGATGGATTGGTTGCACATCGCCAACAGCGTTTTGACCGCCTACTCCTGGGGCATTGCTGCCCTTTTGTCCTTGACCCTTTTCCTCATTGCGCGTTTCTACGAGGAGAAAGCCGGGCAGCGCGCCTACTATCAGCTCTTCCTCATTCCGCCCCTTCTGTTTATGGTAGGAGGGGCTCGTTATGTGTTTATCGCCAGTGACCTGGTCGGGGACGTCGCCGGTGATATTGCCTTCTTCCTGGGAGGGTTGTCCCTGAGCATTTTGTCGTACTTCCTTTTCAATCTGATGACTGGGGGACGGAAGTGAAGGTAGTCGCAGCATTGGCAGGCTCTCTGGGCCTGCTTTCTCTCATCCTGGCAAGCTGGGTCTTGGCTCAACTCAGCAAACGGTTGGGGGAAGTGACCAAAATGCCCCGTTATTATCGAGGTTTTTACATAAGTATAGCCTGTTTGACCGTTGCGGTCATGGCGCATTTTCTACGTATGAGCGTGTTCCTGGCCGATGAGATGGGTCCGCCTTTGTTACACGAGGACGCTTTTTACCTGGTGGTTTACTATATCCCGCTGGCAGTGGGGATGACGCTGGACCTGCTTATCGCCTGGCGCTATTGGAGCTGGTTGTTGCGTGAATAGGGGGGAGAGGGCGAGGAAGTCTAGTGGCTCTGCGTAGATATAGCCATCCTGCCATGAAATACAAGGATTTGGTGGAGTCGTCCGGCGATGCCATGTGCATACTAGACGTGGAAGGGCGGCTTCTGCTGCTCAACCGTCGCGCTGAGGAGCTCCTCGGCCCCCTGTCGGTGGAGCCGGACAAGCAGGTCTTTAGCGAGTTGTTCGAGGCGAAACAGGCGGCGCGCCTTCGCCGTGAGGTGGCCCGGGCATTGGATGGGGAGTCCGTCGCCCCGCTGAGTGTTTTCTTGCCCCGGGCCGATGGCGAAACGGTACCTTTGGAGCTCACTTTGATCGGCCTGCGAGAGAAAGGGCGCGGTATTGGAGTATTGGTGCTCTTGCATGAGGGGACAGAGCGTCAGCGCCTGGAATCAGAGCTGGCCCAGGTGAAAGAAGAGCTTCAGAGGCGCATTGACGAGGCGGCAAGCACGCGGGCCATAGGCGCGGCCATCGCTCTCAATCTGGACCTGGACGAAACCCTGTGGCTCATTTATGCCCAGGCGGGGCGCGCGTTAAATTTCTCCGCTTTTTCTTTGGCCCTTTATGACGAGGCGAGGAACCAGCTTGTTTATGAGCTTTTCGTAGACTGTGGGAAGCGCGCCGAGCGCTTTTCTCAAAAGCTCGGCAATGAGGAGGTGGAACCCGCTTCCTATGTCGTGCGCACCCGACGCTCGTTGTTGATCAGCGACTGGGAGGTGGAGGCGGACAACTGGCCGGAGGCGGATACGCGAACCATCGGGGAGTGTATGCGCTCCTGGCTGGCCGTGCCGCTGGTTGCTCAGGAACGGGTTATCGGGATCATGTCTATCCAGAGTCAGGAGCCCAACGCTTATGACGAGGGGCATCAGCGCCTGCTCTACGCCATTGCCGACCAGGCGGCGGTAGCCATTGAGAACGCCCGCCTGCACGCTCAGACGCAGCAGGAATTGGCGGAGCGCACCACGCTGAACGAGCTGGCCCGGGCCATCAGCTCCACTCTGGACCTCGACGTGGTGCTGGATACGGTCATGGCCGAGACCATCCGCACCACCGGAGCGGAGCGTGGCTGCCTGCTTCTCCGCGACGCGGCCACCGGCGAGTTGGTGTTCCGCGCGGCACGCAACCTGGACGAGCGTATCATGGACAGCGAGTCCTTCGAGATAAGCCGCACGGTGGTGGAACGGGTGGCCAGCGAAGGGGTGCCCATCCTCACCATCAATGCCAAAGAGGACCCGCGCTTCGGCCAGCGGACCAGTGTCATCGCTTATGGTCTGCGCTCGATTTTGTGCGTCCCGCTGATCGCCAAAGGCGAGACCATCGGGGTCATTTATGTAGACAACCGGCTCAAGGTGGGGCAGTTCACCGAGCGTCACCTGGAATTGCTGAGCAATATCGCCACACAGGCGGCGATGACCATCCGCAACGCTCAGCTCTTCGAGGTGGAGCGTAAGAGGGCTATCCAGTTGGAGACGATTCGCGAGGTCAGCCAGCGCATCGTCTCCATCCTGGTCACCGATGAACTGCTGGCCCAGGTGGTGGAGCTTATCCACGAGCGCTTCGGCTACTATCACGTGCACCTTTTTCTGGTAGAGCCGGAGGCGGGGTATGCGGAGTTGCGCGCCGGCACCAGCCCGGAGGGGAAGGCCGGTCGCGAGTCTGGGGTGCGTATTCCCCTGAGCGGGGAGGGGATCATCGGCTGGGTGGCCAGTCACGGGGAACCGCTTCTGCTTAACGACGTGAGTAGAGTGCCCTCGGTTCAGTTCGATTATCTGCTGCCCGATAGCAAGGCGGAAGTGGCTGTACCTCTGCGCATTGGCGACCGCGTCCTCGGCGTGTTGGACGTGCAAAGCGAGCGGGTGAACGCCTTCGACCGCAGCGATTTATTTGTCCTCCAGGCCCTGAGCGACCTGGTGGCGGTGGCCATTGAGAACGCCAGGCTGTTTGACGAACTTCAACGTCGCCTGGATGAGGTCTCCACCTTGTACACCGTGGCCCAGCAGACGACCACCAGTTTGGATTTGAATGAAGTGCTGGAGGGTATCGTCAGCATTATCAAGCAGGTGCTGGATTGTCGGGGCTGCTGCATTTTCCTGGTGGACGAGGAGAAGCAGGAGTTGTCCATCAGAGCGGCCAGCGGTTTGAGCGAGAAATGGCGCGATGAGGCCCGTTTGAAGGTCGGCGAGGGGATCAGCGGGCAGGTAGCTGCCACGGGCAAGCCCCTCTACATCCCGGATACCCATGAACATCCGGACTTCATCTTCTTCGACCCAACCGTGCGTTCTCTGCTGGTAGTGCCGATGATCACTAAGGACCGGGTGATCGGTACCCTGAGTATTGACGATACCAAAGTGGATGCTTTTACCGGCAACGATGAGCGGCTGTTGTCCATTGCCGCGGCCCAGGCGGCGGTGGCCATTGAGAACGCCCAGCTATACGAGGACCTGAAAGAGCGGGCTCTAAAACTGGAGCGGGCTTACAACGAACTCAAAGAGCTGGATCGTCTGAAGTCCGAGTTCGTGCAGAACGTGTCCCACGAGCTGCGCACGCCCCTGACTTTTGTGAAGGCCTACGTGGAGCTCATGCTGGATGGGGCCCTGGGCGAGATAAACGAGCGCCAGCGGGAGAGCTTACAGATTGTGGCCGAGCGTACCAACGTGCTCACCCGCCTGGTGCGCGATATTATCTCTCTGCAGCAGATTGAGCAAGGCACGCTTCACCTCTCGCCAGTGGACCTGGGTGAAATTGCTCATATGTCCATGTTGGGGGCCGAACCTACGGCGCGGCAGGCGGGAATTGAGCTCAAGGCTGAGATCCCGCCAGACTTGCCGCTGGTGCTCGGAGATCGGGATAGGCTGAACCAGGTTTTCGATAATTTACTGGGCAATGCCATCAAATTCAGTCCCGACGGTGGGGTGGTGACCATCCGCGTGCGCGATGCTGGCGACGAGGTGGAAGCTTCCATTTCCGATACGGGCATCGGCATCCCAGAGGGTGAGCTGGAGAAGATATTCGAGCGGTTTTATCAGGTGGATGGGTCTACTACGCGCCGTTTTGGCGGCACGGGGTTAGGGCTGGCCATTGTTAAGCGCATTGTAGAAGCCCATGGAGGGCGCGTGTGGGCGGAGAGCGAACTGGGCCGTGGTAGCACTTTCTTCTTCACTCTGCCCAAGCCGGGGTAACTAATGCGCAGTTGAGAGAGAGCCTTACGGTTCACCAGGTTGACCAGTCCCGCCTCCTTCGACTCCGCTCCGCTCAAGATGCTTTCTCTTGCCATGAGGCCGCTTCCCTGTACCCTGCGCAGAGTAGGGCGGGGCCGCGCTCCGCCGCCTCCGCGTCGGGCCACGGGTCCGACCTACTGAAGCAGCACTTTTGGCGGCGCGGACTCTGTCAACGAATGGGAAACGAATAAACGAATGCTAACGGCGGGTTTGTTTTATTCGTTGCGTATTCGTTGACAGATTTTGGGAACGCACAGCCCATCTTGTGAGATCTGCAAAACCACTGACTGAAGGATCAAGGAGTGTTCATGGCTATCAAAACGTTCGAAGAGTTGATGCAGGCTGCTAAGGAAAAAGGCCCTCTGACGGTGGCGATTGCCTCGGCCCACGAGCAGGAGATTTTGCTCGCTGCCCGTGATGCCGAGGAGTTGGGCATTGCCGATTGCGTGCTCGTCGGTGACCGGCAAGCCATCAACGACATCGCCAGGGAGAGCGATATAGATGTCAAGCGCATGATGATTTTGGACGAGCCGAATCCCAAGAAAGCGGCGCACAGGGTGATGGAGTTGGTGAGTCTGGGCCATGCCCAAATCGCGATGAAGGGCAAAATAGAGACCGCTGATTTTCTGCGCGCTGCTTTGGATAAGCAATACGGCATCCGCGGCGGGGGCTTGCTGAGCCATGTGGGTGTCTTCGAGATACCGGGTTTCGACCGCCTGATCTTCGTCAGCGATGCGGGAGTAGTGGTCGCGCCGGATATGGAGCAGAAAGTAGAACTGGTGCGCAATGCTATTTTCGTAGCCCAGGCCTTAGGCGTGGAGATGCCCCGCGTGGCCATTCTGGCGGCTACGGAGATGGTGCACCCCAAGATTCCGACGACGATGGACGCTGCTAATCTGGCGAAAATGGCCGATCGCGGCCAGATTCGCGGCGGCCTTGTAGATGGTCCCCTGGCCCTGGATAACGCCATCTCCGTGGAATCGGCGACGCTTAAAGGCATCAAAAGTGAGGTAGCGGGGCGGGCCGATATTCTCATCACCCCGGATATTGAGGCCGGGAATCTGTTGGCCAAGGCCATAACTTATTTCGCCCACGGGCGGATGGCCGGCATAGTAGTCGGTGGCCGTGCGCCTCTGGTGGTGGCTTCGCGCTCGGACCCTCACGAAACCAAGCTGGTCTCAATGGCTCTGGGAGTGCTGCTGGCATCCAAATGATGCAAAAAACGAACGAAGAACAGTCCCAACAATATCGCACCGTTAGCTTGCGCGAGATACTGCAAGCCATGCCCAAGGTAGACCTGCATCGCCACCTGGAGGGTTCGTTACGCCTGGAAACTCTGGCGGAGGTCGCTTATGAGCACGGCGTAGACCTGCCCAGCTACGACATCGAGGAGTTGCGCCCTCTGGTGCAGATGGTGGAAGGGGACCCTTATGACTTCCATCTCTTTCTGGAGAAGTTCAAGCTGCTGCGGCGTTTCTACTCCTCTCGCGAGGCGGTGGAGCGCGTGGCTTATGAGGCCGTGGCCGATGCAGCCGCGGATAACGTCCAGTACCTGGAACTGCGTTTCAGCCCGGCCAGCCTGGCTATGGCTCAGGAGTTCTCTCTGGACGAGGTGACTGAGTGGGTTATTGCGGCGGTCAATCGTGCGCAACGAGATCACCCCATCACTGTGGGCCTGATCATCAGCATCTTGCGGGATTTCGGTCGCCAGGTGGCCGAGGAGGTGACGGAGATAGCCATTGCCTATCGGAATAAGGGCATCGTGGGTCTGGACCTGGCTGGCGATGAGGTGCACTATCCTGCCAAGCCCTTTGCCGACCTGTTTTGTCGCGCCAAGGAGGAGGGCTTGGGCATCACCGTGCATGCTGGCGAGGCCATGGGGCCTGAGCGGGTGGAGGAGGCTATCAACGCCCTGGAGGCCGACCGCATCGGGCATGGGGTGCGAACCATTGAGAACTCCAATGTGCTGCAGTTGGTTCTGCGGCGCGGCGTGACCCTGGAAGTGTGTCCCACCAGCAACTTGCAGACCGGTGTGGTGCGTGGTTTGGGCATGCATCCCCTGCGAGACCTGTACCGCCTGGGGGTGCATGTCACGCTGAACACGGATGATCCGAGCGTTTCCAACACCACGCTGACCGATGAGTATGTCGTGGCCGTGCAAAGCATCGGGCTGACGATGACCGAGCTTAAAAACATCATCTTGAACGGTATCCAGGCGGCTTTCTTGCCCCCGCGGAAGAAGGCCCGCCTGGAAAAGCGCATGAGGCAAGCCTTGGGTCTGGCCGCGCCATCGCGCTTCCGTTGGCGGTTTTGGGGGTAATTCATGATTCGTTCTTTCTCCGAACTGGTGGCCGCAGCTCAAGCTAAAGGACCGCGCCGGGTGGTGATCGTGGCCGCGCACCAACTGGCCACGTTGCAGGCGGCGCGGCAGGCGTGGGATCAGGGGCTGGCGGAGTGTGTGCTGCTGGGCGATCTGGAACGGCTACGGCAGATCGCTGCGGAGCAGGGATTGAGTTTGGACGGCTTTGAACTCATCGCCGAGCCGGACCCTCGTCAGGCTGCCGGGCGCGCGGTCGAGATGATCAACGCCGGACAGGCCGACCTGGCGATGAACGGTCTGGCCCATCCCCGCTACCTGATTGAAGCCGCGCTCGATCGAGAGCGCGGTCTGCGCGTGGGCAGGCTGCTCACCGATGTCAGCGTGTTCGAGATTCCTGACTTCGGGCGTCTGCTCCTGATAAGCGATATTGGCCTGGTCGTCTCCCCGGAGCTGGAGGAGCGGGTGGCTATTGTGCAGAACGCCATTGATGTGGCCCACCGGCTGGGCATCCCGGAGCCCAAGGTGGCCATCCTGGCGGCGGCGGAGACGGTGAATCCCAAAGTGCCCCTCAGCCGGGATGCTGCGGACCTATCCAAAATGGCGGAGCGGGGCCAGATCAAGGGTGGTGTTGTGGATGGCCCACTGGGGTTCGATAATGCCATCTCGCCGGAGTCGGCGGCCATCAAAGGCATCAGGAGCCAGGTGGCCGGTCGTGCCGACATCCTCATCGCCCCGGACATGGAGACTGGTAATCTGCTGGCCAGGACGCTGGTTTGCTTTGCGCGGGCCAAGATGGCCAGCGTGATAGTTGGCGGCAAGTGTCCCCTGGTCATGCCCTCCCGTACCGACCCGGCGGAGACCAAGTTCGTCTCCCTGGCGCTGGGGGTGTTGGTGGCGTAAGGTTTTTCCCACGCTTGGCGGCTGTGATAGTATAGACGTAAGCGATGATTGCCCAAGAGCCGCCAGAAGTGGTAACAGTTTATCGTACCAGCAAGATTGCGAAGTATTGGAGGGTTGACCAATGAAAGTCATTTACGACCCTGGGACTGATACGCTGACCGTTATTTTCTCTGAGGTGCCCATCGAGGAGAGCGATGAGGATAAGCCAGGTGTGATTTTGGATTATGATGCCGAGGGTAACCTGGTCTCTCTTGAGATTTTAGATGCTTCTCGCCGTGTGATGATACCGACTCG
>JACIWR010000147.1 GCA_014360845.1 Anaerolineae bacterium | reverse complement strand
ACCGCGATGATGGGCATTCGCTTATTCGTTCCACCATTCGTTGAGAGTATGCTGCCCGATTCAAGTGTCAACCCATTCTGAACCATCCCCTCGGAGAATACGGTTCTTGAATGGACAATTGGTATAAGAAAAATGCACCGTGAAAGGTGCATTGGTCAGGCTAGCAGGGCTTGGTGAGCAAAGCGATGGGTATTGCTCACCAAGCCTTGCGCCATGAACTCGACTCCTGGTTGTATCCCAGCGGCATCCCCTGGGATGGCTGTTTCTATTCCGGCTGTGTAACGTACAAATCGTAGCTTTTCTGGTTATTGGTGATGCGAGCCTCACCGCTGACCGGTTCGACCCAAACCTTGAGTCGGTAGGCGTTGCGGTAAGGTATGTCCCCCAGACTCTTGAAACGCACTATGGTGATCTCGCCAGGGGCGATACTGGGGATGAGGTTCTCATCCTCCAGAATGACGATTTGTCCATCACCGGTGGAGAGCTCAGCTTGGATAGTTACGTTGTTCTCGCTGCTATCCCCGCTGTTCTCCACGGCTACCAGCAAGGTGATGCCCTCTTTGGCAGCCATGATTTGTTCATACTCAAGGGGGGGATCGAAATCAATGGCCAGGACTGCAAGGTCATGCTCATCAATGTCCGAGCCCACTTTGGCTTCGACTGGCGGGAGTGTAGTCGTTGATGTTCGATCTACTACGCTGATCTTCACACATCCAGACAGGGCTAGTGTCACAACCAGGGCGAGGAGCCAGACGCATCGCATCTTCGCTCTACGCTTCATGCATTTCCTCCTTAGTTGTTGCCCAAGGGGGTGTTCCCCAGTGGGCAAGACTCACTCCTCCGCGATTACAATAATAACCCAAGTAGCTGGATTTGTCAAGCTGGAGCTTTTGCCGGGTATGCGTCAGTTTGGGGGCAGGTTTGTCCCGTAGCGGCGGCCTGTCCGGGCAGCATCACCGGAGGGCGGGTTGGGCTCGGCTGAGGACACACTGCCGTGTAACAGGCGGTGCTGGCTGCGGGAGGCAGAGAGCCCTACCCGCCACCTCGAGTTCGGCCTAGCCCTTTTCCGGCGAAGCTATCACCGACCCCTCACTGCGTGAGGGGCTTGCTGCTCGTTAACTTGATGCCCATGGGCCACAGCGCGCTGCGCCCCCAAAATTGTCCAATTACTGGCCCACCGCCTCCGCATCGGGGGTAGGGACTAAAAAGCCCTCTCCCCGCGCAGGGAGAGGGCTTGTGATTCACTATGCTTGGGGTTACAGCCAACCTTGCCCCTTAAGGAATTCGGTCAGCCAGGGTACTTCGATCCATACACCCTGGTAAGCCTGGTAAGCGTAATAGAGCGGGAGTAGCCACAGGAGCAGTGGACAGCATCCGCCCAGTCCGCCGATAAAGAACGTCACGGCCCCCAGCACGATGCTCAGGATGACAATTATAACCCAGAGCACGATCGCCACGGCGATAGACTGCACGGCGTGGTACTTCTGGAAAGGCCGTTTCTTGTTTTCCTCCATCAGCAACACAATGATGCCGATGAGGGGCGCGAAAATGTATGACAGCGCCGCCCACAACTTGTCCTGATCGGTGATTTCGCCGCCTGGCATGGTTCCCATACCCATTTCCTCTGTCATTTGCCCTTCACCTCCTTAACTGGTTGTAGGAGTTACGGTCTGGCAATAAAGCCCAACACTGAAAAAGGATTAGTTAAAACCGCATACCTCGCCTCTGCCGTTGATTGGGTCACTCGGATGTTCCCCAGACCTCCGGAACTTGTTTTATTGTACCATCTTCCGCATGAAAAGTCAATACTTTTTTTGCACCTTGGGTGGGCGTCAGTTTGAGGGCAGGTCTGTCCCGTAGCGGCGGCCCGCCGCCGTGCCCTGAGCCCGTCCCGAGCGGAGTCGAGGGGCGAAGACGAAGGGCCGCGTCCTGAGCTCCGCCGAAGGGCTGCGCCCTGAGCGGAGACGAAGGGCTGCGCCCTGAGCGAAGACGAAGGGCTGCGCCCTGAGCGAAGACGAAGGGCTACGCCCTGAGCGAAGACGAAGGGCTACGCCCTGAGCGAAGACGAAGGGCTACGTCCTGAGCGAAGACGAAGGGCTACGCCCTGAGCGAAGACGAAGGACTGCGCCCTGAGCGAAGACGAAGGGTGGCCGCATCAGTGTGGGGCGGGTTGGGCTCGGCTGAGGACGCACCGCCGTGTAACAGGCGGTGCTGGTTGCGGGAGGAAGAGAGCCTTACCCGCCGCCTCGGAGTGCGGCGAAGCTGTCACCGACCCCTCACTGCGTGAGGGGCTTGCGAAAAGAAGCTCCACTGCTCGTTAACTTGATGCCCATGGGGCGCAAACTCGCCCCCAACTGAAGCGCATTCTTGCGACTTCGGACCCATTCCAGGCCTGGGGTTATCGCCTGGCAGCTCAGTTGTACTGCGACTCGCGGA
Source organism: Anaerolineae bacterium (assembly GCA_014360845.1). Lineage (GTDB taxonomy): Bacteria > Chloroflexota > Anaerolineae > JACIWR01 > JACIWR01 > JACIWR01. Next base: position 7,446 of record JACIWR010000147.1, on the reverse strand, counting down.
GTTCAACTCCGCCAGAGCAAAAGCCAACTCTACCTTCCGCGCCGTGCTCTCACTCCGCCGGGAGAGTAGGGGAAGGTACAGGGGTGCCCGTCGGCGTGCCAGTAGAGGGCGGGGTCGGCGTGTTGGTAGGGGGCAGGGTCGCCGTGGGAGTGACGGTGGACGTGGGCGTGGCGGTGGGTGTGGGGGTGTCCGTCGGTGTGGGGGTATCCGTCGGCGTAGGTGTGTCGGTGGGGGTGGGCGTAGGCGTGGGTGTAGGATTAGTAACGACGACCCGGACCCGTGCCTCCGTGCTGACGCCGTGGTGATCGTAGGCGATCACGCGCAGAGTGAAGACCCCATTCTTCACCTGGGTCGTATCCCACTCGGCGAGCAGCCCCCCCTCCACCGGCGTGCGGTGCGGACCACCGATCCGCTTCCAGCCCAATGGATTGTCGCCGATGCCGTACTCCACGAAATATTGGGCGAAATCCGGCAGCCACACCCGGCCCACGACCGGCACCACACCCTGCAGCACCTCGTCGGGCAAGGGCTGATAGAGCTTCACCTCGGCGGGGAAGGTGTGCAGTGGACAGGTATGGTCTGGAGGCTGCTGAATGCCGTGAGCCTCCGCCCAGGCCAGACCTTCCGGCGGGTACACGACGAAATAGCGCTCGGTGACCAGTTCCGGCGGGCAGAACTCAGTGGCCCGTGCCCCGGTGGTGTAGTCAATAGGAATCAGTTGATGGAAATCGTGCTCCGGTCCCAGAGGCGGCTGGCCCAGAGCGAAGATCTCTTTACGCCGGTGGGGACAGACCTCGCTGGGCCGTGCGCCGGAATCGGCGCAAATTTCCATCTCGACGATACCCGGTGGACGAATAAACTGGCGCACTGGTGTGCCGGCAAGAGCCTCTTCCATGAAATTATGCCAGATAGGACCGGCACCTCGCGAGCCGGGTACCCGGTCCATAGGCGTGCTGTCACTGTTCCCCACCCACACGCCGACCACCAAATCGGGGGTGTAGCCCAGGGTCCACGCATCACGCCAATCGGTGGTCGTCCCCGTCTTGGCCGCCGCCGGGCGGGAGAGCTCGAGCACGTTGTTCGGTCCGAAGGCCGGGATGCGGGCCTGGTTGTCGGACAGGATGTCGGTGATGAGGTAAGCGTGTTCAGGGGAGATGACCTGTTCCCCCGGGGGCGGGGTGTATTCCTCGAGCACCTGCCCCTGGCTGTCCTCGACGCGCAGGATGGCCACCGGCGGCACGCGCCGCCCTCCATTGGCAAACACGGCGTAAGCCCCGGTCAACTCCAGCAAGGTCACCTCTCCGCTGCCTAAGGTGAGTGAGAGACCGTAATCCACCCGATTCAAAGATTGGATGCCCAGGCGATGGGCCATCTCCAACATAGCCGGCAGACCGATGGCGTACAGGGTCTGCACTGCCGGGACGTTGTAGGAGCAGGCCAGAGCCTGACGCAGGAGCACAGGGCCATGGAATTTGTCATCATAGTTCTTGGGCTTGTACGGCGGATTTACCCCGTCGGGGAACTCGGTCTCCACGTCCCAAATCAGGGTGGCGGGTGTCCAGCCGCGCTCGAAGGCGGCCACATAGGTGACTGGCTTGATAGACGAGCCGGGCTGGCGCGGTCGCAGAGCGACGTTCACCTGGCCGTCAATGGTCGGGTCGTTGAAGTCCACGCTGCCCAACATGGCCAAGATCTCGCCCGTATCGGGTCTCAGGGCGACGAGGGCAGCGTTGGTGGCGTGGCGGTCCTGGAGAGCCGCAATTTGCTCCCTGGCCACCCGTTCGGCCAGGGCCTGCAAATCGAGGTCGAGGGTGGTGTAGACCTGCAACCCGCCCCGATGTAATGCCTCGGCACCGTAGCGCTCTTCCACAAGCTGCTGCACGTAGACCACGAAGTGCGGCGCGGCCATGGTGTAGTTCTGGGGCTTGTAGCGCAACTCCTCCCGGCGGGCGGCTTCTGCCTGAGTCGGGGTGATATATCCCTGCTCCACCATGAGGTTCAGAACGATGGCCTGACGCGCTTTGGCGGCTTCGGGGTTGGTGTAGGGATCGTACAGCACGGGCGATTGCGGCAGGCCGGCCAGCAGCGCCGCTTCGGCCAGGGTCAGATCGCGGGCCGTCTTGCCGAAATAGGTCTCGGCCGCGGCCTCGATGCCGTAGGCCAGGTTGCCGTAGTAGATTTCGTTGAGGTAGATTTCCAGGATGGTATCCTTGGGATAGCGGTTGGTGATTTCAATGGCCAGGATAGCCTCGCGAATCTTGCGGCGCAGGGACTGCTCGCTGCGTTCCTCCGGGGAAAGAAGGACGGCCCGGGCGAGTTGTTGGGGGATGGTGCTGGCCCCGGACACAATCTCTCCCTCGGTTATGTTCTGGTAAATGGCGCGCACGATACCAATGGGATCGAAGCCGGGATGCTGGTAGAAGTATTGATCCTCGGTGGCGATGGTCGCCTGGCGCAAATAAGGGGAAATGTCTTCCAGCTCCACCAGGGTGCGCTTGCCGGGGCCGAACACCTCCCACAAAAGCGCGCCGTTGCGGTCGTAAATCTTGGTGCTGGCGAAGGTCGCCGCCCGACCGCGCAGCTCATCCGGTGGGGGCAGTTGGCGGGCAATGCGCATGTAACCGCCGATGGCCACGGCAAAGACCAGGAAGAACAGGCCCACAGCTATCAGCACCAGAGCGGTGAACCCCGTGGTCAGGCAGGAGAACACCCGCCGCCAGGAAATACCTCGACGCGGTGGCCGTCGCGTCGGGACGCGGCGGGCGGGCGGGCGTTCGGGAGGGACTCTGGGAATGATGGGCTCGGTGGGTTCCTCCGAGGCCAGGCGAGGCGGAGGAGCCACAGGCACGATGATCTCGGTGGGTTCTTCGGTAGGCTGAGCAGGCGCGGCCTGGGGCCCGGTATCCGGTTCCGGGGTCAAAGGCGTATGGCAGCGCGCACAGACCCGCGCTCCCTCGCGGTTGATCTGACCGCAGCGAGGGCAGGGTCGCGGTTGCGGGGGAGCGGGCTCCTCTCGCTCATCCGGCTTAGGAGACGGCCCTTTGCCCACGGCCGAGGTGAAGATGCTGAATTCCTCATCGCGCCGCGAGGCGGACCGTTCGTGATCCGAGTCTGATTTATGAGACGCACTGTTTTCGGCCATAGGTTACACATCTACTCATAAGCGGTCTATTCCGCTGGCGGCACGGCTTCTCCTGGCTCTCCGGCATGTCCCGTTTCCTGATGGTAGATTCTGAACCACTCGGAGAACTCCTCGCGTTGCCGTTGTCGGGCCTCTTGTTGGGCTTGCTCGTTATAGGCTATCAGGCGATGGAAGATTTCCTCCTGCATGCCTGCCGGGTTGTGCACCTGTTCAAAGGTGAAGGCCTTACTGGTACCGGCCGTATCAATGTAGACGTTGCCCATGTTTATCAGACGGGCGAAAAAGTTGGGAATGTCATAGTAAATGGTCTGAATCGCGTCGAAGGTGCCTTCTCGCCGTGTCTCGCCGCGCACCCGGAAGGGAGAACTGAAAACGTCAATCACCCGGGTATCGGTGATGATATACACCTCATTGCGCCAGCCATCGTAGCGCCAGAAATACCAGGCGATACTGAACAACAGCAGGACGGAAGCGATCAACTCGGGCAGGGGGCGCGGGATGAATGTCAACGGGCCTGGACGCAGCAGGGTAATGGTCAGCAACGCTGCGGACAGCATCATACTAAAAATAGGGGGGCAGAGCAGTTTGAGTAAGACCAGCCAGTGCTTGCGCCAGATTATTTGATTGTCCTTTTCCTCGCGCAGGCGAGGCACCAGATAAGCCATTATCTTGCCCAATGCTCTCTGTTGCCGGGTGACCTTCTTAGGCCGGGATGCCGATTGCTGTGGGGTAGTACTGGCGGGCGGCGCTGGGACGGGCTCCGTAGACAGACCCAGCTTCTCGCGGATAGCCTGGCGGATTTGCCCCTTTTCCTCCGCTGCTCGCCGCTCCAGGGCCGCCTCGCGCACTTGAAAGATTATATTCCTGATGCGTTCCGCTTGGGGCAGGCGTGCGAAGGTAATAGGCCCCAACCCGGCGGTATGAATCACTAAATCACGGAAATCCAGAAGACGGGCCAGGGTGCCCATCGTCTCCGTAGTCACGTCCTGTATCTGTTCCAGCGGGGCTTCATGGCGCTCTTCACGGACGAGGAGGACGCGCTCGATATGGATCACGCGCTTGGTGGTCACGATGTAGTCGTCGTTTATCCAGTCTATATACAGCCACCACAGCCACAGGGTGAGGAAGAGAGTAAAGCTCAGGCCAACGACCGCCCCGGCTCTTATGCCGCCGAGGATATAGGCTACTGTGGAGGCAATCGCACCTACCCCCAAGAAGACGCCCGGCATCCACAAGGACTCGACAAGAGCGATCCAGTGTTTGCGGGCGAAGGCTACAGCGACCTCGTCCCATTGCTTACCGGGGAAAGGACGGTTGCTCACGCTCATCCGCCGCTGTCCCCAGGTGCGCAGGTATTGGCCGATGCGCGGGTGCCAGGTGAGAAGCTGCTCGAAACCCTCTCGGCTGAAGCTGGCCAGCTCCGCATCCTGCATCACATCCACCGTGCCAGCGCGGGGTTCGCCGGTGAACAAAGCTAATTCACCGAAAAAATCACCGGCAGTGTGGTAGTTGAGCACTCTGGCTTTGCCGTCGGCCCCGCGGGCCCAGACGCGTACCTGACCGGATAAGACGACGTAGAACTTGTCCCCTGGACTTCCCTGGCGGAATATCACAGCTCCCCGGGGATAGCGTTCTACCTTCGCCAGGCTGGCAACTCGCCGGCACTCCTCCGGCGAGAGGAAGCTGAAAATGGGAATTTGTTGCAAGCGGGCGGCTAATTCCTCGCTCATTTCGAGTTCGTCACCCCTGTGCTTGTTTGAGGTGGAATGGCGCTTCGGTCTCGGTCAGGTCGAAGGCGCGCGCGTGTCCCGCGCGGGGAGGCATGAGAGAACGTATCGGGTCAGAGGGACCGTGGTTATATTGTATCACATTATCGCCTGCGTGCCAATGTAGTTGTGCTGATCGCGCGGAGTTGCACTCCGCGCGGCATCGGTCCCGCAGTGCAACTGCGGGACATCAGTAGGAAGCCCCCGCCAACGGCGGGGGGTCGTCACCGCTGCACCAGCATCGCCGCCGAGACGCAAGCTGTCACTCACTCCTCACTGCGTGAGGGGCTTGCAGCCACCGGACTCCGCGCGGCACCTGGGGCGTGCCCAATGGTAAATAGGGGCAGGTTGTTCATCCTGCCCCTACGATTTCATCGGGATTACGTCTGTTGAGCGTGCTGGAGCCCGGAAGTCAGGCGGAGGTCTTCTGTTTCCTCGCAGGCTCTCCATCCTTATAAACAGGCAGCAACACGGTAAATGTGCTGCCCCGACCGGGCTCACTTTCTACCCACACCCGTCCGTTATGCTTTTCCACTATGGACTTGACAATGGCCAGCCCCAGACCGGTGCCGGTGATGTCCTCCGTTTCTTCGCTCCGCACGCGGTAGAACTTGTCGAAGATGTACGGTTGATCGGCGAGTGGAATGCCAATGCCCGTATCCCGCACGTGTAAGGCTATCTGCGAGTCATACCCCTCTACCCATACAGTGATTTTGCCGCCCTCCGGGGTATATTTGATGGCGTTATTCACCAGGTTGTCCACCACCTGACGCAGCCGCAGCGGATTGCCCCATATCGGCGGAAGGTGAGGTGGCAGGTTCACAGTGAGTGTCTGTCCTTTGCTCTCCGCCTGATTCCGCAGAACGTCCACTGATTGGTGAATGATCTCATCGAAGGCGCACTTTTCCATGTTGAGATTCACTTCGGCCTCGATGCGCCCGATGTCCAACAGGTCGCTGATGAGCTCGGTGATGGTGACGACGCCCTTCTGAATGCGCTGGACGAAATCCTGTTGCTGTTCGTTGAGCGGACCCACTACCCCCATCAGGTCTACGAAACCCTTGATCGTCGTCAGCGGCGAACGCAGGTCATGGGACACGGTGGAGACGAACTCCGACTTCATCTCGTCCAGTTTTTTGAGATGGGTAATGTCCTGCATCACGGCCACATGACCCACGCCCTCAATGGTAGAGAGCGTCGCGTATAAAGTTCGATCCCCAGGAATGGGTATCTCAGTGCGCAGGGGAGGGCCGCCGCCGGTCGCCTGGGAAAACAGCTCAAGTAAATCCCGGTTGTGCACTACATCCGCCAGGGACTGACCGGGCGTTACCTCACTATCGGGGCAAAAGGCGTTTTTCGCCGCCTGGTTGAAGAGGATGATCCGGGTATCCTCATCGGTGACGATCACGGCGTCTGCGGTGCGGCTGAGAATGGCTTGCAGCTTCTTGTGCTCGGTTTCCGTCTCCTGGAAAAGGCGGGCGTTCTCGATGGCAATGGCCGCGTAGTCCGCCAGGGCGGAGAGCAGATATAGCTCGTTGTTGGTGAAGACTTCATCACTGGCCCGACGTGTCACCGAAAGAACGCCAATCGTGCGCTGTCCTACTTTCAGGGGCACCATGAGCAGCGCTTTGACCAGGTAAGCTGTTTTGATCTTGTGCTTGCCGCCCCCGATGAGTAGCGGAGTGCCGGTTTTAATCACATTGCCGGCCAGGCTGTCTTGCACCTTCAGCCGGAAGCTGCGGGCGGATTTCTCGTCGAAGCCCAGGGCAGCACGCATGTAGAGCTCTTCTGTCTTCTCGTCCACCAGCAGCAGCCACCCCTCCTCCGCCCCGGTGATGTACACCGCCGCCTCGATGACGCGGTTGAGGAGGAGGTCCACATCGAGCAGGGAGGTCACCGAGCGCCCAATGCCGTACAGCGTGTTCAACTCCTTCACCCTCTGCTCTAACTGGCGGTTGACGAGGATGAGCCGCTCGGTAAGCTGGTCTCGCTCCTTGCGCAGGCGATCCTCGGTCAGGGCCTGCTCGATGGCTTCCAGCATCTCCTCAATCTCAAAGGGCTTGATGATGTAGTTCTTCACTCCCAGGCGGAACACGCGAACGGCCAGTTCCTCCGAGCCGTGGAAGGTCATGAGGATGACGGGGATGTTCTTCCCGTGCTCTTTGAGGGATTCCAGCACCTCAATGCCCGTCATGCGGGGCATCTGCAGGTCTAGCAGAATGAGGTCGGGGTCCATGGTCAGCGCTTTGCGCAGGCCCTCTTCCCCGTCGCGGGCAGTGATGGCCTGGTAGCCATTGGGTTTAAGGACGTACTCAACTATGAAATCAATGTTCTCGTCGCGGTCGTCTACGACGAGGATGCGTTCTCCGGCCACTGGTCACCTCGGATTACTTGCCATCTTCGTAGCAAACTCGCTAAGCATCCTGCTTTGTTACTACTCAGGCTAGCAGGCGCACTGTCCTCCCCAGGCTCGTAGCCCCCGTCCCGGGGGCGTCTCGGCTGAGAAAACCGCGCAAAAGACAGCGTCTTGCCGCATGG
>JACIWR010000146.1 GCA_014360845.1 Anaerolineae bacterium | reverse complement strand
CCGACCGTCATCCCAATCTCGCGCAGGATCACGCTGGGGTTCTGTCCCACGAACTTTTTGTTGATCACACCATGTTTGCCGGGGCCGTGATCTTCGGCCAGGATGACTTTGAGCAGGCGATCCATTTGGGAGCGGGAGAGTTCCACCACGCCGCGCTGTAACATGGCCGCTTTGAGGCGGTCGGCGATGGCGTCCACGGCGATGATTTCTTTCTCCAGGATACAGACCAGGTTGTTGTCGAAAGAAGCGCCTTTGATAATATCGGCGGCGGCCTGCTCGATGTCCGCCGTTTCGTCCACCACGACGGGCGGGTTGCCGGGACCGGCACAGATGGCCTTTTTGCCGCTGTTCATCGCCACTTTTACCACGCCCGGTCCGCCGGTGACGACCAGCAGATTGATGCCCGGGTGCTTCATCATCTGCTGGGCGCTCTCGATAGTGGGCTCTGGAGTGGTGGTGATCAGGTTGGGTGGGCCGCCGGCGCGGACGATGGCCTGATTCAGAATCTGTATCGTATGCACCGAGACGGCTTTGGCCCCCGGATGGCAGTTGAATACCACAGCGTTGCCTGCGGCTACCATGCCGATGCTGTTGCAGATGATGGTCGAGGTTGGGTTTGTGCTGGGGGTGATAGCGCCGATGACGCCGTAAGGAGCGCGCTCTACCAGGGTCAGCCCCCGATCGCCGGTGTAGGCGATGGGCTTCAAATCTTCTGTGCCGGGGGTTTTGTCGGCTACCAGGAGGTTTTTCTCGATTTTGTCCTCGTAGCGGCCCATGCCCGTTTCCTGCCAGGCTTCGTAGGCCAGGGTTTGGGCGTGTTCACGGGCGGCCTGGCGCATGTGACTGATGATCACCTCGCGGCGGGCCAGGGGCAAAGCGTTCAGTTGTTGAAAGGCTGTTCGTGCCGCAGCGATAGCGGTCTCGAGGTCGGGGAAAATGCCATCGGCACCCCTGGTCGCGGCTGCTGGCGCAGGGGGCGGTGGGGTGGGGGCTGTCGGCGGCACAGCCTCGCCCCGCTGTCGTCTCAACTCCGCCATCACCTCTTGGACGATGGCCTGAATACGCTGTTCATCGAGTTGTGTCACTGGGTTATCTCCTGCTGGCCTGAGGTCTTTAGGCTTTCAGCTTCAGCACTTCGTAGACCGACACAGGCTCTTCTCGACCTTTCACCGTCAGTGGTGGCAGGGAACGCACCACCACCTGATCTTTGATCTGCTCGTAGCTGCTTGCTCCGATAAGCACCTGACCGCCCTGGGCCGATTCTTCAAGGCGCTTGGCCAGGTTGACCACGTCGCCCACGGCGGTGTAGTTCATGATTTGCGAAGTGCCCACGTTGCCCACTACGGCCTGTCCCGTGCCGATGCCCACTCCACAGTTCAGCCGCAGCTCGGGCTCCAGGGTTTTGTTATACTCGCGCAGTTGCTCGTGGATGGCCAATCCGGCCTTGACCGCGCGCAATACGTGATCCTCTTGGCGCAAGGGGGCGTTGAAAATGGCCATGATCTCATCGCCCGCGTACTGGTTGATCGTGCCATCGTGTTCGAGGATGGGCTGCGCTCCGGCCGAAAGGTAACCGTTCAGGATTTCGATCAGCCTTTCGGGGGGCAGATGCTCTGCCAGGGCGGTGAAACCTCGCAGGTCGGCGAAAAGAACGGTGACTTCTTGTTTTACCCCGCCCAACTCCACCCGCTCCGGGTTCTGGAGGAGCTTCTCTACCACGCGGGTAGACACATAGCGCTCAAAAGTGTTGCGTACTCGCCTTTCGGTCCTGAGCAGATCATCCTCCCGCTGCTTGGCCCGTAGCCGGGCCTGGACGCGGGCTACCAATTCCTGGATGTTGAACGGTTTGGTGAAGTAGTCTTCCGCGCCCAGGTCCAGGCCCTTTACCTTGTCCGGGATGTCTCCGCGGGCGGTGAGGATGAGGATGGGGATGCGCATCGTATCTGGGTCAGCTTTGAGGCGGCGACAGACCTCGTAGCCATCTATTTTGGGCATCATGATGTCCAAGAGCAGGAGGTCTGGTTTTTCCTGGCGGGCTTTGCAGATAGCTTCTTCGCCGTCGAAGGCGATGATGACCTCGTAGCCTTCTCTGGAGAGCACCGATTGCAGGAGTTCGACGCTCTCGAAGCTATCGTCGGCGACCATGATTTTTGTCTTCGCACTGACCATCTCGCTGCACATACTCCCTGTCAAGTAGGACCTGGTCTGGCCTCGTTGCTAGATTGTTGGCCGTTGGCGATTTTCTCTTTATATCTTTATATAGTGAAGGGGCGGAGGTATCTCCTCGCTTGTAAGGGCTCTATCCTCCGGGCGAGTTACAGCTTTGGGGCGCATGGGGCGGGCGGCAAAACCGCGCTACCCCTCCGCGAACTTCTGGTATTTGACCTGGCCGTTGACTTCCCAGGTGTCTACCACGGCCATGATGACCCCATCGCAAGGTTTGCGGTCGGTGAGAACTGTCTGGCGGGCGGCAGAGCCGGTGGCGTAGAGCACGTAATCACCGATGCCGGCCTGGACGGTGTCCACCGCCACCACATAGGCCCCCGTCTCCTGGCCCTCGATGTCCACCTGCTTGACCACCAGAAACTTCATGCCCTCCATCTTCTCGTCCTTGCGGGTGGCGACCAGGGTACCCACGACTTTTCCTATGAGCATGTCCCTTAACCTTCCGAATGCTGTTGTGCGGAAAGCTCTTTCGGCCACAGAATCACACAGATTGTCGCGGAATGTGCTGCGTGGTTCTGTGTGATTCTGTGGCAAAATTCGTCCGCTAGCTCTCGCCCATCTCCGCCCGGGCTTGCTCGGTCCGGCCCAGGGGTAGCACCAGGTCAATGTTGACATGGGGCCGCGGGATGACGTGGACGGATACCACTTCGCCGACCTTTTCTGCCCCGCGGGCGCCGGCTTCAACGGCAGCTTTGACCGCTGCCACGTCCCCGCGGACGATAGCGGTCACATATCCGCCGCCGGTCTTCTCGTAGCTGACCAGCTCGACTTTTGCTGCCTTGACCATTGCGTCCGAGGCCTCGACCATTGCCGCAAAGCCGCGGCACTCGATCATGCCCAATGCTTCTGCCATAGAATGACCTCCTCAAGTTTTATGTCTTATGTTCTGTTGGGTAGTCTTCCCCAATCGTGTTGATGCGATTCTGGTTTCCTTTTTCACCGCAGAGAACGCCGAGATCGCTGAAAAAATCTATGAATCTCTGCGAACTCTGCGTGCTCTGCGGTGAAGAGAAGGTATCAACACAAAAGAGGGAGACCACCTTCTGTTGTTGTTGCTCTATCGCGGTGAATCAAGCTTTTCTCCGACTTTCCATCTCCCGTCCGGTGATGCTTTCGATAGCGGCCACGGCAGCCCCATAGCCCGCCATGATGTCGCGCTCCTCGCCGCCCAGGTACACCCGTCCGAAGCTGCCGAAAGGCCGCACTTCGATGATGTTGATCTCGGCGGCTTTCTCGGCTTCATTGGCGGCCAGCACGGCATAGGCCGCCGGTTCTACTTCCAGAATGTAGAGGGTCTGTCCGGGGATGAGCATCATTCCGTTGCGGTTACGGTTGACGAGCTGGGCGTGGTGATCGTCCACGTGGCGGATGATCTGGCTGGAGTAGATGCGCGGTTTCCAGCGATCTTCGGGAGTGAGTTCCAGGGCTTCCAGGATGGCGGCCCCGGCCGCGCGGACGTCGGCCTGGGATTCGGAGTGGACCTCCAGCAGGCCGTACAATCGCTCGACCACCTGCACGGCAGGGCGTACCCGCGTGGCCTTGACGGCGATGTCGGTGATGCGGTTGATCTCAATTCCGGGGGAGATCTCCACCCACAGCGAGGCGTCGTTCACTAGCGGCAGGAATCCGCGCGCCGTCGAACCGATGAAAGCTGCCAGTTGGGGCTGGAGACTGTCGAGAAAAACGTATGAACGCAGGTCTACTGTGGACAATAGGTCTCTCCTTTCAACGAGTTTAGCATAGGGGTTGGCGCGGATTCCGTGCCGCGCCGATCTTGTTCCTTTTGGGGTTGCAGTGTTACCTTCACCCGCGCTATGGAAAGCGGGGCTACTCAGCTTCTCCTCTTCTTTGCTCCTCTGGGGGCTTCTGGCTCCCCTGTACCACCTCATCCATGTCGGACAGGGTCTCTTGCAATGCTGCGCGCAGTTTACGCCGACCGGGTTTTCTTCTGCCAAAGCTTTTGAGTCTATCCACCACCTGCTGCGTCACTGTGGTGATGATGCTTGCTGCTGTCTCGGCAGTCAACTTCTCCCCCCGGTCGAACCACAGCACGGCGGCGTAGCCAATGGCCACAGTGGTGGCCACAGCAATGGCCGTACCCAGCACCCAGCCGGGGCCGGGTACTTTGGTCACCAACTGCTGGAAAAGGGTGCGCGCCCCGAAGCCCGCTCCAAAGGTGGCGATGAGCTCCTTCGCCCGTTGCGTGGTGATCTTGTAGCCGTAGATGCGGGCGATGCTGAGCACCAACCCGCTCTGAATGAGCACCAGCGGGCCAAAGGAGGTGAAAGGGATGGGTATGGGCGAAGTGATCAGATTGACACTACCTGCGGCCACGGCTGCGCTAACGATGCGCTGGTTGGCCACTTTCTCCCGAAAGGCGGGTAGGGCTTGCGCTACTGCGGCGGCGATGCGCGGGTCGGCTTTGACCACGGCGACGAGCAGCAGGTCCAGATTCGTGCGCTCCTTGGCCGAGATGGGGATGATCTCCTCGCGGGCCACTCCCAGGGTGCGCGCGGCCAGGTCGCGCGCGGCTTCCACCTGGCGCTTGATCAGGTCAATTTTGTTAAAGGCGATGACGTAAGGTTTGCCCAGCTCGGCCAGATCGCGATAGACCCGTACTGCTCCCTGATTGATGCCAGCAAAGGCATCGAAGACTATGATCAGCAGATCGGCGCGCTCGGCGGCCTCCAGGGCGCGATGGCGGCGCAGGGCACCAGCCTCTCGGCCCGCCTCGTCTATCTCGGCGTCGTCCGCGCCGGGCGTATCCACCACGGTGAACAGCCCCAGCTCGCCCTCTTGCGCGACCGTGGTCGTGCCGGGGATGGGACTGGTGGGCGCTGCTTGTCCTGCGGTGATCAAAGCGTTGTACAGCGAGGATTTGCCCGTGTTCACCGGTCCCACAATGCAGATGCGAGGGGTGCGGGTGAGCACCGGCTGATATTGCTCTCGCACCAGGGACAGCACCCGTTGCAGGTCGCGCAGGCCCAGGCGCGGCAGGTAGCTGAGTAGCAGGCTGCTCAGGCTCTCCTGCTCGTCGGGGGCCAGCTCTTTATACAATTCGCGGACCACCTGGCGCACCGTGGCGGGGAATTCGCGCAGGAGGTCTTCGTCATCGGTCATCAACTACTGCCTCCGCGGCTGACGAAACTTCTGGGTCGCTTTGTCGGCATGTCGGTGGATTCTCTTTCCGATTGGAGCAGAAACTGTAAGCCGTCTACTTTCTCAGTATCGAACCACTTTTCTCCGCAAAAATCACAGACCAAGGCGGGCACTCCTTGAATCACTGTGAGTTGCCCCTTATGAGTTTGGGTGTAAGTCACCCGCCGTTTACGTAGAGAGCCGATGTGGCATACGGGGCAAGTTTCCATGTTCACCTCTCCACCCACTGGGATCAGGCTGCTTTGGCTTCCTGTACAATTTTTACTCCCGCACTGGCTCCGATGCGGGTCGCCCCCGCTGCTACCATCTGCTTAGCGGTCTCCAGAGAGCGGATGCCGCCGGCGGCTTTGACCCCCATCTCCGGTCCTACCACGCGGCGCATAAGGGCCACGTCCGCTACTGTGGCCCCGCCGGGACCGAAGCCCGTGCTGGTTTTGACATAATCTGCGCCAGCGGCTTTGGCCAGGGCGCAGGCTTTGATTTTCTCCTCGTCGGTGAGCAATGCTGCTTCGATAATTACTTTTAAGATTGCGCCGTTGTTATGGCAGGTGCGGGCTACGGTAGCGATATCCCTTTCCACCAGGGCGTAATCTTTGGATTTGAGCGCGCCGATGTTGATCACCATGTCCACTTCAGTCGCGCCATCGTTGATGGCTTGTTGGGCCTCGTAGGCTTTGACCTCGGGTGGGGTGGCTCCCAGCGGGAAGCCGACCACGGTACACACGGCCACCGGCGATCCTTTGAGGAGTTGGGCGCATAATTTGACGTTGACCGGGTTCACGCACACGGCGGCGAAGCCGTACTTTTTGGCCTCATAGCACAGTTGAGCGATCTCTGCCTGAGTGGCATCGGGTTTGAGTAGGGTGTGGTCAATCATCCGCGCCAGGTCGTGGGCGATGTTCACGCTGCCCAGCCTGTTGCCCAGTCGGGTGGCCCCTGCTTCTATGATGGCTCGCGCCTTGTCCGGCTCCTGTTCGGCACAGCGACCGCAGGCGATGCAGGGGTCAACGGTGCTTTGTTGTGCTCGCATCTCCTCTTCGCGCAGGAGGATGAGTACCTCTTTGGTGATTTGTTCTATCAGTCGTTCAATAGTGTCCTGGTCGAGTTGCATAATTTCCTCAAGTTCCCCTGATTACCCCGATTTACTTCTTTAGGAACCTCTTTTCAATCTCCATGATCTTATCCACGCGCCGCTGGTGTCGTCCCCCACCAAAGGGAGTTTCCAGCCAGGTCTTGACGATAGCCTGGGCCAGATTGTCGCCAATCAGCCGGCCTCCCAGGGTCAACACATTGGCGTCGTTGTGTTCGCGGGAATTCACCGCCGTGGAGAGGTCGTAGCACATGGCGGCGCGCACGCCGGGAACCTTGTTGGCCGCCATGCACGAGCCGATGCCGGCCCCGTCCACGACGATCCCGCGCCAGGCTTTCCCCTCGGAGACCAGGCGAGCTACGGCATAGGCGTAATCGGGATAGTCTACCGAGTCAGGGCTGGTGGTGCCGCAGTCCAGCACCGCATAGCCCTCTTTCTGGAGATAGCCTTTGAGCATCTCTTTCATGGCAAAGCCGCCGTGGTCCGCCCCGATAGCGACGACTTTTTTGCCCGCTGCGCTGGGCGTGGGAGAAGGGCCTGGTACTGTGGAGCTCGGCTCTGGCACCAGAGTCACACGCCGTCGGAGAGCTACTTCTCGCGCCAGGGGGGTGATCAATGCTCCCGCCGGATAGCGTAACTCACCACCCTCAGCCGTGGCTTCTACGTCACGCTCGGTGATGAGCGGCCGTCGGGTCCGGGTAGCGGCACTGGCAGGGGTAGGGAGTGATTTTTCCAGGCCCAATGTGCGCAGCAGCACATGGCGTACCATTTCGCGAATCTTTTGCTCGTCAAAAGACACCGGTTGTCCTCATCTGCTGTTTTCTGATGTCGTCACAGCGGCGGGTAGGGCTCTCTCAACCGAAGTAGGGCAGGTTGGCGGCGGCTATAGAGTGCAGCCCCTTGGCTTCGCACATCTCCCCAGCGTGTATCTTCTCAATAATTTGGGGTAGGGGCAGGTCTTGCACCTGCCCGCCTGGGCGACCGCAAGGGTTCGCCCCTACATTTTGAGAAGATACCCCAGCGCCATCATCATGTGAGAAAGTACCAAGAGCCGCCTACCTGCCGATCTGACCGACTCAACCGAGCCCAACTCGCCCTACGATCCCCGCTGGAAGTTGCGGCTTATTATAGTACAGGTCACAGATGATGGCAAACGCCCTTATGCGATAGTCTCAAATTGTAGCGGCGCCTCCTCACGGGCGCCGCTGCTTTCCTTTTTCAAGCTCGATGGCGGAATCCAGAGTCACTCTTCGGTCGCAAGACGGATATGTAGTTCGGCCAGTTGTTGGGGGCTAATCTCAGAAGGAGCCTGGGTCATCAAATCCATGGCCGTCTGCGTCTTGGGGAAGGCGATGACTTCTTTGATATTGGGTTCGCCAGCCAGAATGGCTACGATGCGATCAATCCCCGGGGCGATACCGCCGTGGGGCGGTGCACCGTACTCGAAGGCTTCCAGCATGTGGCCAAATTGGGCCTGGGCTTGTTCCGGAGTGATGCCCAGAGTACGAAACATCAGCGCCTGCAGGTCCCGGCGGTGTATTCTGATGGAACCGCCCCCCACTTCCCAGCCATTCAATACCAGGTCGTAAGCCTTGGCTTTGGCCTGTCCCGGATCGCCCGATTCCAGCAAGGCCCAGTCCTCATCCTGAGCGGAGGTGAAGGGGTGATGTACCGCGTTCCAGCGGCCTTCCTCCTCATTCCACTCCAGCAGCGGGAAATCCAGGACCCAGCAGAAGGCCAATTCATCGGGATCTGCCAGGGAGAGGCGAGCGGCGAACTCACGGCGCAGGGCATCTAGGGAGCGGGCGACGACGGGCGGCTGGTCGGCGACGATGCAGATGAGATCGCCGACGCCGGCCTTTGTGCGCTCGACGATGGCTTCCAGCTCACCGGAGGCGAGGAACTTGGACACAGTGGATTTGAGCTGCCCCTCCTGCACGGCGATGGTCACCAACCCTTGTGCCCCTTGCTTCTGGACCAGGCCGGTCAATTCATCAACCTGTCGGCGGGAGTAGGCGGCGCAGCCCGGCGCGACTAGAGCCTTGACCTGTCCGCCTCCGGCTACCGTCTGGGTGAAGACGCGAAAACCGCATTCCGCTACCAGATCGGATACATCCACTAACTCCAGGCCATAGCGCAGATCGGGTTTGTCGGTACCGTAGCGAGCCATGGCCTCTTCGTAGCTCAGGCGGGGGAAGGGTGACTCTTTGAGATGTTTGCCCGTCTCCGGTTCCAGCTCGCGGACGAGGGCGGTGAACAGGTCTTCGGTGATGCGCAGGACGTCCTCTTGATCCACGAAAGACATTTCCATGTCCAGTTGGGTGAACTCCGGCTGCCGGTCGGCACGCAGGTCTTCGTCGCGGAAGCAGCGGGCTATCTGGAAGTACTTTTCAAAACCGGCCACCATGAGCAATTGCTTGAGCTGCTGTGGTGACTGGGGTAGGGCGTAGAATTTGCCGGGATGCACGCGGCTGGGCACGACGTAGTCGCGGGCACCTTCGGGCGTGCTCTTGATGAGGATGGGGGTCTCAATCTCGATGAAGCCCTGGGCGTCCAGATAGTCACGGATGAATTTCACCACGCGATGGCGGAGGATGATGTTGCGCTGCATCCGCTGGCGGCGCAGGTCCAGATACCGGTAGCGCAGACGTACCGCTTCGTCTACCTCGTCCTCGATGTTGATGTAGATAGGCGGTGTTTTTGCCGGGTTGAGGATGGTCACTGCCTCGGCGGCGACCTCTATCTCGCCGGTGGGCAACTCGGGGTTGATCAATCCCTGGGGGCGAGCCTGCACTGTGCCTTTGATTTGCAGGACGAACTCGCTGCGGCACTTGCTGGCCACCTGGTGTGCTTGGGCCGAAATCTCCGGGTTGCAGACCACCTGGACGATGCCACTGCGGTCGCGCAAGTCAATGAAGATCAGGCCACCGTGATCCCGGCGGCGGTGCACCCATCCGGCCAGAGTGATGGACTGTCCTATGTGCTCGGCGCGCAGTTCGCCGCAACCGTGGGTCTTGAGCATCGTCCTGTTCTCCCTTCTTCTCGTGTTGTGGGGTATCTTCTCGATATTTGTGGTAGCTGAGTAGGGCGGGGCCATGCCCCGCCGCGTCCGCGTCGGGCCACGGGCCCGATTGAAACACGGACTTGACGGCACAGGTTCAATAGTTTGGTGCAGGGGACAGGTCTTGCACCTGCTCGCTTGTGGGGGATATTATACACGCAGGTTGAGGAAAAAACAAGAGGCGGGAGGTGCGACGCACCTCCCTGTTCTACTTCTTCAACACTTGCCACACTTTATGTGCCAGAGACGAAGGGGTGAAGGGCTTCTGCAGGAGGACCTCGCCCGGTTCCATCATGCCGTAGCGTGCGATGGCCTGATCGGTGTAACCCGACATGTAGATTACTTTCATCT
>JACIWR010000145.1 GCA_014360845.1 Anaerolineae bacterium | reverse complement strand
CGCCAGCGCTCGACCCAGATGGGCAATTCGTCGGCGTTGGTGATGCGCTGGTGGGTCACAGTCTTGGTCACGCCGTGCGATTCGGCGGTGACCTCGTACTCCTCGTATTCGGGTTTGACCGGGCAGACCTGCATACAGGCCCCGCACTTGATGCAGTAGTAGTCGGCCAGCACCAGCTCGCCGTCCTCGTCAATGTGCAGCGCGCGGGTGGGGCAGATGTCGGCGCAGGCCAGGCAGCCCTCGACGCACTTCTCGCGGCGCAGTTCCACCGAGCCCTGCCAGGGCTGCACCACCTGGAACGCGCCGTTGCTGGCGATCTCGCACTGGCGGCAGCGGATGCAGTGCTCATCGTCCACCACCAGTGTGTCCTGCTCCTCGTCGTAGCTGATGACGTTGGTCGGGCAGTTGTCAATGACGAAGTCCTTCCGGCTCCAGTCGAAAGCCTCTTTGTCGAAGACCGTGGACTGGATCAGGTCGGGGAAGGCTCCGTAAACCAGCACCGGGTTCTCGCGCTGGCCGTTGATGGTCAGGGTGATGGCGTTCTTGGGGCACATCACCTCGCACATGCCACAGAGCACGCACTTCTCCGGGTCAATGTCCACCGAGGATTTCTTCACCAGGCGGCCATTTTCTATCACGCCTTCCACGTGAATCACGGCCTCTTTGGGGCAGACCAGCGGCCCAATCTGACAACCCACGCAGCGGTCCAGGTCCCAGGTCATGACGTAGTGGCGGGTGACCATTGCCCTTTCGAGCACGATCTCGTGTTCGTTGACCCTTTTCTGTGTCATTCCTCGTTTGCTCATTGTCGCCTCCTAGTCCCGCCGGATTTCCTGCACCAGCTCGTGGTCGTGGTTGTAGATTCTCACCAGCAGCGGTATCTGCCCGGGCGCGGCGTGGGTGGCACATCCAAAGCAGGGATCGTAGGCCCGGAAGGCCATCTCGATTTTATTGAGGATGGCATCGCTCACCGGCTTGCCGGGTTGGATGAGCCCCTGAGCCGCCTTTTTGAGCGACATGCTGATAGCCGCGTAGTTGTTGGTCGTGCCGACGATGAGATTGACCTTTTGCAGGATGCCATGCTCGTCGGTGATGTAGTGGTGAGTCAGCGTGCCGCGCGGCGCTTCGACGATGCCCACGCCCTCGTCCGGTGTCTCGGTAGGGATCGTGCGCACCTCCGGGCTGGTTAGCTCCGGGTCTTGAGCCAGCTCCAGCGTCCGTTCGGCGGCGTAGAGGATTTCGATGAGCCGGGCCCAGTGGGTAGCCAGTGTGGCGTGGACGGGCTTGCCGCCCAGAGTGTCGTAGAAGCGCTCATACTCGGCCTGGGCCAGCGGCGTGGCCATGCCATCGGCGGCGTTGAGGCGGCTGAGAGGCGTCGCCCGGTAAACCCCGCTATCCGCGCCGTCCACGAAGCCCTTCCAGCCCACAGCCTTGAGGTAGGGGAACTTGAGATAGGTCCACGGTTCGATGTGCTCGGCCACCACATCCAGGTACTCATCGGGGCTGTATTTCACCAGCTCCTTGCCATCGGGACCCACAACGCGCACCTTGCCGTCGTAGAAGTTGACATGGTTGTTCTCGTCCACCAGGCCCATGTAATAGGTCTGATGGGCGAATATGTCGCTGAGGATCATGTCCACGTAAGCCTTGTTGCCCAGCACGATGTCGTTGAACAGTTTGATGGAGAACTTGGCGAACTCGACGGCGCGCTCGGCGCGTTCGATAATGGCTTGCCGGTCCTCTTCGGTCAGCGGTTTGCTCACGCCGCCGACGAGGGCGCTGACGGGGTGAATGTAACGCCCGCCGATGATAGCCGTGATCTCGTGGGTATCCTTCAGGGCCTGCATCACCTGGCCGCCGATCTCGCGTCCCACTTTGCGCACCACGCCGAGGACGTTGCGCTCCGCCTTGGGCGCGTCGGGACCGACGACGAAATCCGGTCCGCCCAAGACGTAGAAGTGGGTGGCGTGGTCGGAGACGAAGAAGGCCGAGTACATCAGTTCGCGGATTTTCTTCGCCGCCGGCGGAATTTCCACGTGGTAGACGGCGTCACCGGCCTTGGCCGCGGCCATGTGGTGGGCGATGGGGCAGACGCCGCAGATGCGCTGAGTGATGCGCGGCATCTCCTCCACGGGACGCCCCTCGCAGAATTTCTCGAAACCCCGCAGTTCAGGGATCACCAGGTAAGCGTTCTCCAACCCGCCCTCTTCGTTCAAGAACAGGTCAATACGCCCGTGACCCTCGAGGCGGGTGATGGGATCTATGCTGATTTTCTTGCTCATACTCATCATCCTTTACACAACGTGCCAATGCCCCTGCGTAGCGGAGCAGTTTTCAGCGTTTCTTGTATTTCAACTCGCTCAGGATGGAATCGGCCAGACTAAAGCGGTAGCAGGTGCCCACCAGGTCCACGATGGAGTCCATGATGCTTTGCAGTTCCTCTGGCTCATCGGTGTCAATGAGGGCAGCGATGGCGCTGAGCAGTTTAGCTCCCTGGTCAACGACGCCCTCGGGGGGACCGTAGCAACCGCGACAGGGCATATTGCCTTGAATGCAGGGCAACCCACAACCGGCGCGGGTCGCCGGCCCGTAGCAGATGACTCCCTGGGCCAGGAAGCACAGGTCCGGGTCTAGCTCCACCTCGTGTGGGCGCTTGAACTCTTTGATGCGCATGCCGCTCTGCACTTTCTGCCGCGGGCAGACGTCGCAGTTGGTCTTGGCATCGGCACCGATGACGGAGCCCTTGGGGGGCAGTTGCCCGCTCAAAATGAGCTGGAACACGTTCCACACCTGGTCTACCACCGGCGGACAGCCGGGCATGAAGTAGTCCACATCCACCGTTTGGGCCAGCGTCTTGACCTGGTCGTAGAAAGAGGGGATGTGAATCTCACCTTCGGGCACTTTGCTCAGAGGAACGGGCCGCGTGCCCCGCGACTCGTCGAGGGAGGGCACGGTGTTGTAGACGCGCTCCAGAATGGATTCCGCATCGTAAAGGTTGGCCAGGCCGGGGATGCAGCCCTCATGGGCACAGGAGCCAAAGGCCACCAGCACTTTCGACTTGCGCCGCAACAGCTTGGCGAGGTCTTCGTTCTCACTGGTGCGGATGGCACCGTTGAAGAAGCAGAAATCAATCTCGCCATCGGCCATCGCCTCGACGTCTTCGTATTTGAAATCCATGGCACAGGGCCAGAAGACGATGTCCACCAGATCACCGGCATCCACCAGACGCATGCCCAGCTCCGTCACGGTGATCTCGCAGCCACCGCAACTGGCGGCCCAGTAGAACGCGAATTTGGGTTTGGTGTTCGATTCGGCCATTATCGTGCCTCCTTCCAGGCGGCTAGGTATTCGAGCATCGCGTCCACTTCCCGGCGAATGCGGCCCCGGTCCTGGGTGCCAATCTGCACGAAGCGCACACGGCCATCGCCTATGCTCATCTGTTCGAACATGCGGTTCAGCAGTGTTATCTTGCAGGAGCTGACGTAGGTGCCGCGTTTGTAATGGCATTCGCCCGGTGCGCAGCCGCAGACCAGCACGCCGTCAATGCCGGAGCGCAAGGCCAGGAGTGCCATCTGGGGGTCAATGCGTCCGGAGCAGGGGATGTGGATGACGCGCACGTTGTCGGGATAGCTCTCCAACAGCGACACATCGTCATCGGCCCGCAGGCACCAATCGCACACAAAAGTGACCAGGCGAGGCACGCCTTTCTTTTGCCTTTTGACCTTGATCTGTCTGACTATCTCCTCGTTGCTGACCCCTTTGCGCGCTATGGCACCCAGGGGACAGGCCGCCACGCAGATGCCACAACCCATGCACTTATTGGCGTCCACCTCGGAGACGCGGTCCATCTCCCCCGCGATCTCCTTTTCGACCAGATGGGGCGCTTCATAGGGGCAGGCCAGCACGCAGATGCCACAGCCGGAGCACAGGGATTCGTCCACGGTGACCGTCTCCAGCGGCGACTCGTAGCCGGCCTCGATGGCCAACTGCTTTATCGCGCCGATGACGCCTGAGATGTGAATCTGCTGGGGACAGGCCGGATAACACAGGTCGCAGGCGGAGCACAGCCACGTAGTCGGGCTCTGGAACGCCTCCTCGCGCATGTCCATCATCACCATGCGCAACAGGCGACGCGGGTTGTACTCTGGCTCCACCTTTTGTTGAATCAGGCACTTGCTGACGCAAGTCCCGCAGGAATAACACATTTCCAGATGCTCGCCGCCGGGAATAGCGCGAACCTGGTCTGCAAAGGTTTCAGGCTGGTGGTTCATCTTACGCCTCCTTCCCGACCATGGCTGCTTCGAGCTGGCGTGAGTATCCCAGCGCTTCTTCCACTTGGGGCACTTCGCGCAGCCGGCGGGCGCGTCTTTCCATCTCCGGGCGCAGGCGTTCGATCTCCTCCATAAGCTTTTCCTTGGGGATCGAGTCCAGCACGGCCTGCATCTCGTTAATCACCCGCGCGTACTTATCGCCCTCGGCGGCGCTGATCCACTCCACGCGGAAGCGACCCGGGGTCATTTCCATCTTCTCGAAGGCTTTCAGCAGCCGCTCCGCTCGCGATGCACCCACGCGCTGCCCGGTGATGTAGTGGCAGTCCTGCGGGTGGCAGCCGGAATAGAGCACCGCGCCCGCACCCAGACGGAAGGCCTCGTAGATGAAGTCCGCGTCCATGCGGGCCGAGCACATCACGCGCAGGCCGCGCTCGTTGGACGAGTATTCGAAGTGGCTCACCCCGGCCAGGTCGGCGCCACCGTAGGAGCACCAGTGGCAGCGGAAAGCCAGAATCTTTTCCTCAGGCTTCTCAGCTAACAGAGCGTGTATCTGGGCCAGGATTTGGGCGTCGGTGAAGTGCATCTGAGTGATGGCGTTGTGCGGGCACTCGGCCACACAGCCGCCGCAGCCGTGGCACTTGGCGGTGACTACATGGGCGGCCTTGCCCTGCTCGTATTCGATGGCATTGTAAGGGCAGGCCTTGGCGCAGAGGCCGCACTTCTTGCCTTTGGCACTGACACAGCGGTCTTCCCAGACCACAGCCACCACCGGCTCAATCTCCCACTCATCGGCGTGAAGCACGCGCCCGGCCCGCGCCGCCGCCGCCGACCCCTGGGCCACACTGGCGGGGATGTCCTTTTGCCCCTGGCAGGCACCGGCCAGGAAAACGCCATCGGTGGGGCTATCCATGGGGCGTAGCTTGGGGTGATATTCCATGAACCAGCCACCGGGACTCTGAGTGATGTTGAGCACGGAACTCACCGTGTCCACATCGGGCTGCGGCACCGCCGCCTGGTTCAACATCACCATGTCGTACTCGCGCTCGATGACGTGTCCCAGAGCCACGTCCTCGGAATGCACGAAGAGATTGTGCGTCTCGGGGTCTTCGGTGATCAGGCTGGGGCGGCCCTGGATGAAGTGAATGCCCATCTCCCGTGCCCGGTCGTAGAACTCCTCGTAGCCCTTGGACGGGGTGCGGATGTCCATGTAGTAGATGGTGACATCCATATCGGGATAGGCTTGCTTCACAAGGATGGCGTTCTTGATGGCGTACATGCAGCAGAAGTTGGAACACCAGGGGTTGAAACGCTTATCCCGCGAGCCGACGCAGTTAATTATGGCCAGCCGCTTGGGGTTGGTGCCGTCGCTGGGGCGGATCAGATTACCGGCGGTGGGGCCGGCGGAGTTGTTGAGCCGCTCCATCTCCATGGCCGTGATCACGTTGGGGTAACGCCCATAGCCGTACTCCGGCATCACACTGGGGTCAAAATGGCTGAAGCCCGTGGCGACCACGATAGCGCCAATATCCTCCCAGACCAGCTTGTCCTCGATGCTGAAGTCAATGGCTTCTAGCTTGCCACAGGCCTCCACGCACTTATAGCAGTGGATACAGGCGTCCAGGTCAATGTTGTAAATCAGGGGTACCGACTGGCTCATGGCCACGTCAATGGCTTTGCGCGGAGCCAGGTTCAACTCGAAGTAGTTGGGCACTTCGATGGGACAGACCTTGGCACATTCGCCGCAGCCGTTACAACGGTCCGTGCGCACGTAGCGGGACTTTTCGCGCAACAGCACTTTAAAGTTGCCCACGTAGCCCTCTACGCGCTCAACTTCGGTATAGGTTCTCACATCCACCTTCGGGTGACGCGCCGCGTCAACCATCTTGGGGGCGAGAATTCATATGCTACAGTCCATGGTGGGGAACGTCTTGTTGAGTTGGGCCATCGTTCCCCCGATGGTCGGTTGTTTTTCAACTAAGATGGTTTCGATGCCTTGATCGCCCAGGTCCAGGGCGGCACTGATGCCGGCCACGCCGCCGCCGATGACCATGGCCCGCTTGGTGACGGGCACCTTGATCATCTGCAAAGGCACGAGAAATCTGGCCTTGGCAACAGCAGCGGCTACCAAGTCTTTCGCTTTTTCCAAAGCGCCTTCGGGGTCATGCCCATGGGCCCAGGTGCACTGCTCGCGGATGTTGGCCATCTCCATCAAGAAGGGGTTAAGGCCCGCCTCAGACACGGCAGCACGGAAAGTTGGCTCGTGCATGCGTACCGAACAGGCGGCCACCACCACCCGGTTCAAATTGTATTCTTTGATGTCCTCTTTGATGAGGTTCTGGCCAGAGTCCGCGCAGGCATAAGGGGTATTGATGGCGCGGACCACGCCGGGCAGCGCGGCTGCATACTCAGCCACCACTTTGGGGTCAATCACCCCGGCGATGTTGGACCCGCAGTGGCACACGTATACCCCGATGCGCAACTCTTCGTTTCCATTATCTCCTGCCATCATCGCTCCTCGTTGTGTAAAAACCAAGGGGATAAGGATAGGGGGAGAAGGGGATTGCTCCCCTCTCCCCTTTTCCCTCCTCCTCCCTTTCTAACTGCTTATCGTCCGATCACTTCCTCTTTAACCAATTTGTGTCGTGCCCGCTGCGCTCGCTGGTCAGGAGTGGTCAGGAAGAGCGCTTCCTTGGGGCACCACTTCACGCACTGGGGGCCGTCTTCCAGATCTTCGCATTGATCACAGATTTCGGCCAGCTTGGTTTCCGGGTTGATGGAGATAGCTCCGAAGTCGCAGGCCTCGATGCACCAGGCACAGCCGTCGCAGCGGTTGGCATCCACGCGGATGATGCCGGTTTCCGGGTCCTGCGATAGGGCGTCGCGTGGACAGGCGATGACACAAGGCGCGTCCTCACAAGTCCGGCAAGTCACGGATGTGATCAAAATCTCCTCTGCCCGCACCGTGCGGATGCGGCTGCGATAGGTGTTGAACTCACCCGTCTTGGTGTACGAGCAGATGTACTCACAGAACTGACAACCCACGCACTTGGTTGGGTCGTTGGCCACGTATCGGTACTTAGAAGTGGATACAGGCATTTTTCGTCTCCTTAGTGTGTAGAACCGTGAAACGTGAAGCGTGATGCGTGAAACGTGATGCGCAGCTTTCACGATTTACGTTTTAAACTCCAATCTCCTCCGCCACGTCTTCCATCCCCAACTCAATCAATTGCTCCTTGGGGATCAGACCCTCTTTGGTCCATCCTTTAGCTTTGTAGTAAAGGTCCTTCATGTACTCCAGTTCTTCCTCGGTCACCACGTGACCGGCGGAAGCGCCTTCTGTCATCGGCTCATGCATCCAGCGCCACGGCAGATGGTCGTCGGCGCGGGTCCATCCCTCGCGGATGTTAAAGGCTTTCTTGATGGCGTGCGCTCGCACACCGATTAAATCCACGGCATCGTAGTCGAAATCCCAACCCGTGGTGGCGTTGATCAGTTTGGCGATGGCCGGCCACGCGCCCGCCCGGTCGGCCTTGCCGGTGAAGCAGCGACGGATGAACTTGCACAGCGGCAATGTATCGTAGACGGCGGCGTATTCTTCGGTGCTCTTGGCCAATTCGCCTCGGGTCTCGTCCACGCTGAAGCGGTCCACCTCACCTTTGATGTCGGGGTCATAGGCCGCCGAGCGGTTGTGGCAGGCACCGCGCGTACCCACGGCCAGACCCAGGGCAAAGGTCTTCAGCCCGCGGGCATCGTAGCCGGGGCACTCCAACCCTTTGATGTGCATGGCCCACTTCCAGGTCTCCGTGCCTTTTTCGGCGTCCACCTGCGCACTGGCCCGTTTCACTCCCTCGGCCAGCAAATCGCCGATGCCCTCGCGGTCCCGGATCATCTCGGCCAGAGTCACCACCGCGTCGGCATTGCCAAAATAGGGTTCAAAGCCATCGGGGTATTTGCTGCACTTGAAATCCTCTTTGGTGAAGATACCCCGCTCGAAGGTCTCCATGGCCCAGGAGATGGTCACGCCGGTGCTCATGGCGTCCATACCGCCCCGGTCGCAGATGTCAATGGTCTTAATCGCCGCCTGCAGGTCACCTACGCCGCAGTTGGAACTCACGGCGTACAGGGGCTCGTAGTCAATACCGGTCATTGCTCCGGCGTACGGCCCATCCTTGGCCCGGGACATCTGCTCGCAGGCGATAGGACACTGCGCGCAGGCGATGGTCTTGACGTGGTAGTGCTCGTGCAGGTACTCGCCGCTGATGAGCTCGGCCTTTTCGAAGACCCCTTCCTGATAGTTGCGAGTGGGCAGCAAGCCCAGGCGGTTCAGGTTGAGCACGTTGGCTGGTGTGCCCAGGATGCGATACTTTTGGGTGTGGGGGCCCTGAGCTGCTTGGGTAATATCGTAGCAGAGCTGCAGCAGCTCCTGGGGGTCGGCCACGCGCACGCCTTGTGTGCCGCGCACGGAGACGGCCTTCAACTTCTTAGAGCCCCACACCGCGCCGTGGCCGGTGCGGCCGGCCTGTCGGCTGTCGTTGGTCACGCTGGCCATGCGCACCAGCTTCTCGCCCGCCGGACCGATGACCGCCGAGCGGACCTGGTCGTCGTTCAATTCCTCGCGGATGGCTTCCTCCGTCTGATAGGCCCCCAGGCCCACCAGATGGGATGCATCGCGGAATTCAACCCGATCGTCGTCAATGAAAAGATAGACCCAGTCATCACTGGCCCCGTGGATGACAAGCGCATCCCATCCGGCCCGCTTGAGGGCGATGGTGAACCAGCTTCCCGACAGGCTGTCGCCGATGAATCCGGTTAGCGGCGATTTGGAGGCTATGCCGTATTTGCCTCCCACCGGCACCGGCGTCCCGGCGAACACACCATTGGCGATGCAGATGGGGTTGCCAGGAGAGAGTGGATCACAACCTACTTCGATGTTCTCCCAGCAGAGGCGGGTGGCCATGGCCACACCGCCGATGTAGATTCTGTACCACTCCTCCGGTTTGCGTTCCACACGCACTTTGCGGTTAGTTAGATCCACGTGCAGGACCTTACCACTGTATCCGTACATAGTATTTTACCCTCCTGCTGTCACAAACATTAACAGAATGCGATCACCGTCTTCCGGCTGTGTATCCAGGTCTTGCACCACGCGCCGGGCGTTCACGTTGAACATGTTAGGCATTTGTAACTCATCACCGCTTGGCTTAATGACGTCACCTATCAACGCCGGGTAACGAGCTGCCAGCGTTTTTACCACATCTCTGAAGGTACTGCCTTCTTTAAGTTCCAGGGGCACTTCTTTTTGCCCCGTTACATGTCGAGCTGTTCCGTAAAATTCCACGACTACCTTTGGCATTGGTCATCACCTCCCCAGTCTGGTCCTATAAATTGTAGCACAACTCCACAAAAAAGAAAACCTTGCTTTATTTATAATTATACATCGGTTTTCTGGGGAGGAGAATCTGGACAATAGCCATGCAATAGATGGGGGTGGGGGGATTTCCAGAAGCCAACTGGTGTGTCCTGATAAGGGAACCCAATACCAGGACCTCGAAGTGCGGGGATTTGGGGCCGAGGCAATAGAAGCAGTTTGGATCAAAGCACGATTCGCCAGCAACGTTGCCGTCCTCCGTTTTGCGTATAGCCAAACAGC
>JACIWR010000144.1 GCA_014360845.1 Anaerolineae bacterium | reverse complement strand
GCAAACTCGTCCCCAAAGGGAAATGCACCCGTTGTTTGAACAACCGGCCATTTGACAACTTCCCCATTCTGCGCTATACTATTCTCCACAAGCGGTGGGGCTGTAGCTCAGTTGGGAGAGCGCATCAATCGCACTGATGAGGTCAGGGGTTCGAATCCCCTCAGCTCCACCAAAGCGAGGCGGTAACAACCGCAGTAAGTTCAACTCATGGGGCTGTGGCGCAGCTGGGAGCGCGTCTCAATGGCATTGAGAAGGTCAGGGGTTCGAATCCCCTCAGCTCCACCTGGTTTGCAGGCAACTGATGGCTTGACCGGCGGTTTGTCACCGACGATAAACCATCAGTTTTTTCTTGTAGGCGATTTTCATAGATGACAAAGGCTGCGAACAGGAGTAGTAGGCCATCCCCCACAGAGAGCCGGGTACAAAAATCGGTGGGAGCCCGACACGGCGCCCCAGGGGGAGCGCCACAAGGCCGAACTCGCCTGGGAGCTGCACCGGTGAACCCAGTAAGTAACCGGCGACGACTGGCCCCCGTTAACGGGCTGAGAGTGGGAGGCATCCATCGCACCCGGGATGCTCTCCAATCAGGGTGGTACCGCGGAGACCCCTTCGTCCCTGAGACGAAGGGGTTTTATTTCAGGTGGCCCCACTGGGGATGTCACCAGCTCTATATCACACCTGAAAGAGGAGTCAGCTATGACCATCCAGAAGTCGGACAAGATTTGGTTCAATGGCCAACTCGTGCCCTGGGACCAGGCCCAGGTCCACGTCCTTGTCCACGCCCTGCACTACGGCTCCAGCGTGTTCGAGGGTATCCGCGCTTATGCGACACCCCGTGGACCGGCCGTTTTCTGCCTGAATGAGCACCTGGACCGCCTGCTCGGCTCGTGCAAAGTCTATCGCCTGGCGCTACCCTACTCCAAGGACGAGCTGCGCCAGGCCATTCTGGAGACCGTGCGGGCGAACAAGCATCAGGCCTGCTACATCCGCCCCCTGGTGTTCCGCGGTTTCGATACCCTGGCCGTGGACGGCACCTCCTGCCCGGTAGAGGTCGTCATCGCCACCTGGGAATGGGGCCGATACCTGGGCGAGGAAGGTGTGGAACAGGGAATAGATGTTTGTGTCAGCAGCTGGCGGCGCATGGCCCCCGATACCTATCCGGCCATGGCCAAAATCGGCGGGCAATACATCAACTCCCAATTCATCGCCATGGAAGCAGCAGAGAACAACTACACGGAGGGCATCGGGCTGGATATAAACGGCTACGTCAGCGAAGGAAGCGGCGAGAACCTCTTCCTCGTGTATCAGG
The DNA here is from genome assembly GCA_014360845.1 of Anaerolineae bacterium. GTDB lineage: Bacteria > Chloroflexota > Anaerolineae > JACIWR01 > JACIWR01 > JACIWR01. The sequence continues at coordinate 8,655 of JACIWR010000144.1, read as the reverse complement.
GAGCCCTCTACACGCCACCTCTCAGCGCTTCCATCCTGGCCGGCGTGACCCGTCGCTGTGTCATCACCCTGGCCCGCGAGCTGGGCTACGAGGTGAGAGAGGAGTTCATCCCGCGCGAAATGCTCTATGTCGCCGAAGAGGTATTCTTCACCGGCACGGCAGCGGAGATCACTCCTATCCGCTCTATTGATCGCATCACCATCGGCCAGGGCCGGCGCGGTGAGGTGACTAAGCGCTTGCAGGAGAGGTTCTTCGCCATCACCTCCGGCGAAGCCGAGGACAAATACGGCTGGTTGACCTACGTGCAATAAGCCAACATCACGCAGCAAGAGACAGTGAAGAAACGGGGGTGAGCCACTCGGCCCATTGGGGCTGCAAATCAACGAAAGGAGCACAAGCAAACATCAACGATGACACCAACAGGCCACATCGGAGCCAGCGTCGCAGCGGCCTACGCGGTGGAGAGACTGATTTTCAAGAGCGAAGTCACTCCCGTCAGCCTGGGTCTCGCGGCCCTGATCGGTATTCTGCCCGACCTGGACAGCCCCCTGGTTCTAGCCCTAACCGGCAACTGGAGATTACGTTCGCGAAACTCGCATCACCAATTTATCACTCATACGCCGTTCTTCTACCTGCTGCTCACGCTTCTGCTGAGCTTTTTCGCGCCTATTCGCGCTGTGATACTATTCGGCCTGCTGACCCTTCTGCACCTGGTCCTGGATAGCTGGGCCACGGATGACGGTATCATGTGGAAGTGGCCCCAGGCAGGCGACTGTACCCAATACAGCTTGTTCCCACAGGTGTCCCACGTCAACGACGTGCACGGCTGGGAGTACTACGTGCGACACTACTTCCGCACCTGGTACACCGCCCTGCCGGAATTGCTGTTCCTGGGCGGGGGGATGTTGATCATAGCCCGGGCGCTGGGGATCATGCCCGGATAGCACACCTGCCCAACTGAGCATCTTCACCATCTCAAACCTTGACCCAGAGTCAAGCTACCCAGCAATTTTGACCGAGTATCGCTGTGCAGGGTCCACAGCCAAACGCAGCGGAGTCGAAGGGGCATCCTGAGCGGACCCTGAGCGAAGCGCAGCGAAGTCGAAGGGGAAGTCGAAGGGGCATCCTGAGCGGAGCGCAGCGGAGGCGAAGGATGCGAGGCTCCTTCTTTCGTCATCCTTCGACTACGTGCGCCCTCTCGCTGTCGCTCAGGGGCGCACTCCGCTCAGGACGATTCGACTACGTGCGCCCTCTCGCTGTCGCTCAGGGACTCACTCCGCTCAGGACGATTCGACTACGTGCGCCCTCTCGCTGTCGCTCAGGGGCGCACTCCGCTCAGGATGGCTACTTCGCCACAGAAATACACGGATTTTCCACCTGTGCGGTTGGGGAGCAGGCGCTACTGGTCGCCACCATAATTTTCGGCGCAATTCTGTGTGTTTCTGTGACCGACAAGGTGCTCCACGATTGAATGCAGTGCTACCCGCTAGCTCAAGGAGGAGATAAATATGGCCTCGCCAATAGATCGCTACATTCCACAGGAAATCGAACCCAAATGGCAGAAGAAATGGGAAGAAGACCAGTTATACCGTTCGCGCATTGACGAGAGCAAGCCCAAGCACTACGCTCTGACCATGCTACCCTACCCCAGCGGCGATTTGCACATTGGGCACTGGTATGCCATGGCCCCGTCGGACGCGCGGGCGCGCTACATGCGCATGCGCGGCTACAACGTCCTCTTCCCCATGGGCTTCGATGCTTTCGGCCTGCCGGCGGAGAACGCGGCCATCCAGCACGGCATCCATCCCTTCCAGTGGACCATGTCCAACATCGAAAAAATGCGCCGTCAACTGCGCAGCATGGGCGCTATGTTCGACTGGGAACGGGAGGCCATCTCCTGCCTGCCCGGCTATTACAAGTGGACCGAGTGGTTCTTCCTGAAGTTCTACGAGGCCGGGCTGGCCTATCGCAAGAAAGCCGCCGTGGATTTTTGCCCCAAATGCAACACCACCCTGGCCCGCGAGCAGGTGTGGGGCGAAGACCGGCATTGCGAACGCTGCGGCACGCCAGTGATCAAAAAAGAACTGGAGCAATGGTTCTTCAAAATCACCGCCTATGCCGATGAGTTGCTGGACTTCAGCCAGATAGACTGGCCGGAGCGAGTGGTCACCATGCAGACCAATTGGATTGGCCGCAGCGAGGGAGCCGAGGTCACCTTCGTCTCCGAGCAAGAGGACCCTATCGTCGTCTTCACCACCAGACCGGACACGCTGTGGGGCGCGACGTTCATGGTGCTGGCCCCTGAGCATCCCCTGGTGGAGAAGCTGACCACCCCCGAGTGTCGCCAGGCGGTGGAGGATTACCAGTACCAGGCCGCCCGTCAAAGTGAGATCGAACGGCTGAGCACGGAGAAGGAGAAGACCGGCGTCTTCATCGGCGCTTACGCGGTCAACCCGGTCAACGGCCAGCGCATCCCCATCTGGACCGCCGATTACGTGATGATGACCTACGGCACGGGAGCCATCATGGGCGTGCCCTCCCACGACGAGCGCGACTTCGAGTTCGCTCTCAAGTTCGGCCTGCCCATCATCCCGGTGATTGACCGCCCAGACGGTGTCGCCAAATCCTTCGTGATTCGCGGCTCGATGAAAGAGGGCTTTGCGCAGGCCTTGGCCGAGGCCCAGATACCTTTCGAAGAACGAGACGGTAACCTGTACGTCACGATGGCGCAAGAGCAGACGGACCGGTACATCGAACTGGCGCAGGCTCACATCCAAGCAGGATATTGGAACGAGGTGGTCGGTGCCCGCTGGGTCTTTATCTTTGCGGATGGCGTCCACGAATTCGATTCCGTCGAGGCCGATCGCGAAATCCTGGCCCGTTGCAAGCAACTGGAGCCGGCAGTGCAGGATAAGCGCACGGTGATGGAAATGCTGTGGGACGTCGAGTTCTATCGCGATGTGCTGTTCCACACCGAGTACGGCACCATGATCAACTCCGGTCCCTTCAGCGGCACGCCGGGCGACGTGGCGGTCAAGAAAGTGACCGAGTGGTTAGAGCAGCAGGGCATCGGCAAATTCGCCGTAAATTACCGGCTGCGCGATTGGCTGATCTCCCGCCAGCGCTACTGGGGCGCGCCTATCCCCATCGTCTACTGCGACCAGTGCGGCACCGTACCCGTGCCTTATGAGGACCTGCCGGTGCTGCTGCCGGAGGATGCGGAGATTCCGCCCTCGGGTGAGAACGCGCTGAAGTACCACGAGGGCTTCCTGCACACCACCTGCCCTCAATGCGGCGGACCGGCTCAGCGCGAGACGGACACCATGGACACCTTCTTGTGCTCGTCCTGGTACCACTACGCCTATCTCAGCCCCTACTACCAGGAAGGGGAACCAGCCCACGCCGATTCCATGCCCTTCGATCCCAAGGAAGGGGCCTACTGGCTACCGGTGGACGTGTACACCGGCGGCATCGAGCACGCTACCATGCACCTGATCTACACCCGCTTTTTCACCAAGGTGATGCGCGACCTGGGGCTGGTAGACTTCGACGAGCCGATGCTGGTGTTGCGCAACCAGGGTATCATCTTGGGTGAGGACGGGGAGAAGATGAGCAAGTCCCGCGGCAACGTCATCGCCCCCGACGACCTGGTGGAGCGCTACGGGGCGGACACCGTGCGCGCCTACCTGATGTTCGGCTGGCGCTGGGAACTGGGCGGGCCGTGGGATTCGCAGGGCATCGAGGGAGTAGCCCGCTTCCTGGAGCGGGTGTGGAACTGCGTGTTAGCGCCCGGATACGAAGGCGACGGGCAGCCATCAGAGGATGAGGTGCGAGCACTGCGGCGCAAAGTGCACCAATCCATCCGCAAGGCGACCGAGGACATGGAGAGTTTCTCCTTCAACACCTACATCGCCAACCTGATGGAGCTGAACAATGCCATGCTCAAGGCCAAGGAAACCCCTCTGTACGGCAGTGAAGCGTGGGAAGAAGCGGTGGAGACGTTGCTGCTGCTGCTGGCCCCCGCCTGCCCCCACATCGCCGAGGAGCTATGGACGCGCACGGGACGCCCGTACAGCGTCCACCTACAAGCCTGGCCCGCCTGGGACCCGGAGGTGGCCGCCGAGGAGGTCATCACCCTGGTGGTGCAGGTCAATGGCAAGGTGCGCGACCGTCTGGAAGTACCCGCGGACATCACCGAGGAACAGGCCAAGGAACTGGCCGTCAACAGTGCCGGTGCCCGGCGCCACACGGCAGGCAAGACCATTCGCCAGGTCATCTACGTGCCGGGCCGTTTGGTGAACATCGTGGCCAGATGATTCAAAACCGTAGGGGCGCAGCGTGCTGCGCCCCACGTGCATCAAAGGAGGGGCAACGCATGTGTCGCCCCTCCTTTGTCCGCCGGGAGCAGGGCCTGCCCAGCGCCGCCGGTTCACGGCGGCGTAGAGTGGCCTGCTGGCGACATCGCTCTTACAGCAACGTCGCCAGCCGAGCGATGATCCGCTCGGCGACCTGTTCTTTGGGCAATAGAGGCAATTCTTCGACCGAGCCGTCGGCGGCGATGAGGGTCACCTGATTGGTCTCCGCTCCCATGGCCGCGCGCGCGTCATTGGCGACGATGAGTTCCAATCGCTTGCGCCGGAGCTTATCACGGGCGTTTTCCACCACATGCTCCGTCTCGGCGGCGAAGCCGATCACGGCGCGCAGGCGCGGCAACTCGGCGCGGCGGGCGGCGACCTCGGCCAGGATGTCCGGCGTGCGCTCCATCTGGACCACCAAGGGGCCGCTGGTCTTCTTGATTTTCTGCTCCGAGGTCTGGGCGGGGCGGTAATCGGCCACGGCAGCGGCCATGATCAGCGCATCGGCCTCGGCGACGGCCTCCAGGACCGCGTCACGCATCTCCTGCGCCGTCTCCACCTCCACGGCTCGCACTCCCCAGGGTACAGGCGGCCCCCCGCTGGTGTGAATCAAAGTCACCTCGGCGCCGGCGTCGCGGGCTGCGGCGGCCAGGGCCACCCCCATGCGTCCTGAGGAGCGGTTGGTGAACACGCGCACCGGGTCCAGGGGTTCGCGGGTGCCGCCGGAGGTGACCACGACCTTCTTCTCCTTCAACAAACCCATCCGTCCCAGCACCCACCGCGCCGCGTCCACAATCTCCGCCGGTTCGGCCATACGCCCCACGCCCATCGCCCCCGAAGCCAGACGCCCCGTAGCCGGTCCGACGACGACCACATCACGGACCTGACGCAGACGGGTCAAGTTCTCCTGGGTAAGGGGGTTCTCCCACATGCCGCTTTCCATGGCCGGGGCCAGAAGCAGCGGCGCACGGGTGTCCAGAGCAACGGCGGTGAGCAGGTTATCGGCCAGACCGTGAGCCAGCTTGGCCAGAGTATTGGCCGTGAGCGGGGCGATAATCAGCAGATCGGCCCGCTTGGCCAGGCTGACGTGGGCGATGTCGGTCTCGCGTAATAGGGCGAACATCTCGATCGCCACCGGACGCCCCGTGATGGCCTGAAAGGTCAACGCGCCGACAAAGTGAGTCGCCGCGGGAGTCATCACCACATCTACCTGCGCCCCCCCTTTCACCAAACGACTGGCGATTTCGACGGCTTTGTAGGCTGCTATGCCGCCAGTCACCCCCAGGATGATGCTCTTATCCCGTAAAATCATGCGCTATCCCCTCGTCCAGGTACACGATTTCGGCCTCAGCGCCGGATGTGTGCACGGTCAACAGGGCTACGGCGGGACGCAACTCAAAATCCGGCGTCTCGCACACCGCGCCGGGATTGACGAACAGCGTCCCGTTCACCCATCTGGCCTCCGCGCGATGGGAATGACCGAAGATCACCACATCGGCCTCAGGAAAGCGGCGCTGTAGGCTGCGAATCATCAGGTCGTTCAGGCGCTCGTGGTGCCCCAAGACACGCGCCTGGAACTCCAGAAACGCACCGTAGGCCAGATTCCACACTCCGTGGGTGACTACCACATGCTGGCCCAGCAAATGGAGATGCACGATGGCCGGCAAATGGGGCGAGCTGCGGGTCGGTTGATGGCGCAGATGCCAGTTACCCCGCACGGCCAAAGTCGGCGCGATGCTGCCCAACTCCGCCAGCACATCCGGTTCGTCCAGGTCACCGGCGTGCAAAATCAAATCCACACCGGTGAAGATGCGTCCCACCAGCGGCGGCAGGTATGGCAAGCGATGGGGGACGTGAGTGTCGGCCAGTACGCCGATTCGCAAGCTCTGCATCAGCGGTTCAGCTCGTAAATCATGCGCAGGCCCTTGAGCGTCAACCAGGGGTCCACCACCTCGATGACCGCGGTCTCGCGCGCGATGATCTCGGCCAGACCGCCGGTAGCGATCACGCGCATGTTCTCCCCCAGCTCGGCGCGGAAGCGGGCCACCATGCCCTCCACCAGACCCACGTAGCCAAAGAGGATACCCGACTGCATGGAGTGCACAGTGTTGGAGCCAATAGCCCGGGGCGGACGCGCCAGGTCTATGCGCGGCAACTTGGCCGTGCGCGCGAACAAAGCCTCGGCGGAGATACCGATACCAGGGGCGATAGCTCCGCCCAAATAATCCCCCTCGGCACTGATGGCATCGAAGGTGGTCGCCGTGCCGAAGTCCACGATGCAGGCCGGACCGCCATACAAGCGATAAGCGGCGGCGGCATCAACCACCCTATCGGCTCCCACCTCGCGGGGGTTATCGTAGCGGATGCGCACCCCGGTGCGCACCCCGGCATCCACCACCAGCGGCGTCAATCCCAGATAAGCCTCCGACAACTCCACAAAGGTCCCGGTGAGAGGCGGCACCACACTGGCCATGGCCACTCCCTGAAACTCACCAGGGTCATGTCCGCCGTGCGAGAGAAGTTGGAGCAGGAGCATCGCGTACTCGTCGGGCATGCGCTCATGAACTGTGGCCAGACGCCAGTGGGACACCAATTTTTCGCCGTTATACGCGCCCAGGACGATATTGGTGTTACCGATGTCTATGCAGAGCAACTTTTCGTCTTTTTCTTCGTTATCCCGCCACACCTAAATCCTCTCCTTGTAAGATATTCAATAGCATGGCTACAGCCTCAGCGTAGGATCTCGGAAACTCACGGCTCCAGCGGATGAAATCGGCGTTGACCCTTCCCTCGGAGACGAGAAAAGCCAGAGCCCCCAGATAGGTGCGCCAACGAGTGTAACTGCCCTTCAGATAGCCCCCTGGATCGAAAAGTAAAAGGGGGTGCTCGTCGCTGGCGATGATAAAGTACCCAGGCAGATCAAAACAGGTGACGTGGAACAAGGCGCGCAATAGCTCCCGTCCGGTCTCCTCGTCAGAACGCGCCGGGTCCGCGGGCAACAGCACTGTGGGATCGAAATTCATCTCCTCCAAAAGCGAGGTGCGACAGGCCACACCCCAGCGCCGGACGTGGTACACACAGCCATCCTGACCGATGTTGATCGGAGGGCAAACCCGCGCGTAACCTGCCGGCAATTGCAAAATCACCTGATGGTGAGCCAGGCGCCCCTCTTCGGTGACGAACCAGTAGGACACCTGCCAATCTTCCGTGGGGTAACGGCCAGGGAAGTTATTGATCACCCGTATATCCGGTGGCGCGGTGCTGCGCCGCAAGATGTTCCCCGCCGATTTCATCCTTCCATCACCCGTACTAACACCACTGAGATATTGTCCTTACCGCCTGCCGAGTTGGCCGCCTGCACCAGCCACTGAGCGGCGCTCTCCAAAGTGGGGGCTTCTTCGATGATGCTGGCCATACGCTGATCATCGCGCACCATCTCCCATAGACCATCGGTGCACAGCAACAGTACATCCCCGTCCTGTAGCTCCTGGCGGAAAATATCCACTTCCACGTTTGGCATGTAGCCCAAACAGCGGTAGATGAGGCCAGCTTGAGGATGATCGTAGGATTCTTCCAGGGTGATCCGGCCGGCGGCCACCAAACCGGCTACCAATGAATGGTCTACAGTGATCTGCTGCAACTGGTGATGGCGTAAGAGATAGGCCCGGCTATCGCCCACGTTGGCGATAAAGGCCAGAGGTCCTTCGATGACGGCCATGGTCAAAGTCGAGCCGGAGCCCATGGCCTCGGTGGGGCGATGGCGGGCGTAGCCGTGCACTGCGGCATTGGCCTTTTCCACTGCGGAGCGCACACGCTCTTCCGTGATGCGCGAGGGAGGGCTTCCCGGCCGGCGTCCCTGCTCCAGCAGAGCCCGCAACTCCTCACCCGACAGGTCCCAAGTCGCCCGGGGATCGCGGGGGATGAAGAGGTCGGCCAGTTCGCGCTTGATGGTTTCCACTGCCCAGTGGCTGGCCACCTCCCCTGCCAGATGGCCGCCCATGCCATCGGCGACGATAAACAAGCCCACCGCGTCTTCATCCGAGGATTGCAGCACCTGCTGAAACACACGGTCCTCATTCACTTCCCGCTCTTGTCCCATGTCCGTGTGGGCCACAGCTTCCAATCTGATCGTCACTTCTCCCTCCGCAGATTCACCCCCATCTCCCATGCCGTTGCTCCCAAAGAGGGATTGATCCTCAGAGAGTGACTACTCAGCCTATGCTCCAAGTCCCCGTCCCGGGGACGTTCCATGCGGCAAGACGCTGTCTTTTGCGCGGTTTTCTCAGCCGAGACGCCCCCG
>JACIWR010000143.1 GCA_014360845.1 Anaerolineae bacterium | reverse complement strand
ATGAGAAAACACCGTCGGCAGCCTCTACAGTTAGACATTGGCGCAAGGAGGGACTCAAGATGTAGTAGTTGTAATTTTCGGAGTGGGCTAATCTTAAAGTTAGGAACACGAATAGTTTTAAGAGTATTTATTGTCAAAGCCGAGGGCGGTGTTTTTCAAGCTGCGCAGTTAGCCCCAAGCTGTGCGGGGCTGAAGTCCCCCCTCGACGGGCTCAGGACATGCTTCAGGGCTGGACTGGTAGGGCGGGGTCATGCCCCGACGCGGAGGCGGCTTGTAGCTGAAACACCGAACTCAATTGCACAGGTGGGTATCTTTTTTAGAGTGTTATTGGAACCGAGGGGTAAGGTCCTTGTCATTGCGAGCCACAAGCGCTTTCCCTCTCGCGATGACCTGGACCGAGCAGTACTCTTTCCGATTGGCGGTGCTAAGTGAAGAGAATTGCGAAGAAGAGATTATGGTTGCTGGCGGTACTGCTTTTGCTGGTCGGGATGACGGCGGTCTATCTTTTTGCTGAGAAACGGGTGCTCACCGGGCAGGTCTATGATGGGGAGACGGGGGAGCCCCTGCCTGGGGTGAGGGTGATGGTGGGGCAGGATGTTGCCATCGCGGACGACCAGGGCTACTATCAGCTCAGTGGAATCCCGGAAGAGTTTGTGGTGACCGTGAGGGTGCCCGGCTATTTGCCTTTTGTGCGGGCCTTTACTTCCGGAGGCTGGTTGGCGAAGAACCTTGCTTTGGACATTGCCTTGCAGCCCAATCGCTTGAGCGGGACGGTGTATGACGATCTGGCGGGGTTGCCGGTGGAGGGCGCTGTTGTTGCGGTTGGCGAGCTGAGCGCGAGGACCGATGCTCGCGGTTATTACGAATTGAAGCGCCTCGTGGGGCAGCCGGAGTTGAGAGTGCAGATGGATGGCTATCTGCAGTGGCAGGGAGCGGTGTCTGAGGAGAACAACCTTCTCCTCTCCCGGCCGTTGAATGTGGCTCTCGTGCCTAACACGGTGACCGCTTTTGTCCGAGATGCGGAGACGGAGACAGCCGTTGCCGGGGCTGAGCTGACGGTGGAAGGTGGCGAGGTAACGGCGCAAGGGGTAGATGGCAGCTACATCTTGCGGCGCGTGCGGCGTGGCGCACTGATCGCCGCCCAGGCGCAGGGCTACCATTCGAGCGAGCAAGCCTTTGCTGGCGGCGATACCCTGGTGATTGACCTCCGCCCACGGCGCGTAGAGCTGATCATCAGCGATGCCTTCAGCGGGCGGGCGATCTCTGGCGCTCAGGCAATGGGCAGTACCCCGGTGGCCGAGACGGACGAGGAAGGGCTGGTCACGCTATATCGGCTGACTCCAGGGGAAACGATCACCGTCCAGGCTGAGGGCTATGAGACTGTAAAGGTCACTTACACCGGTCAGGAGCAACTGGCCGTATCCCTGCGCCCCACCCTTTTGCGGGGTGTGGTGCGCGATGCTGAGACGGGACAGCCCATCCCTGGGGCTCAAATTTACGTGGATGGCCGCATCGTGTTCGCGGACGAGAACGGTGCTTACTTTATCTCGGATTTGCCGGAACAGCCCGAACTGGTCATCAAAGCCGCGGGCTACCGCCTGGAGCGGGTTCAGGTCTGGCAGCCGGACGGGGCGGCTCTAGCGCCCTGTGCTGAGACGACGGGCCCCTGTGTGGACCTGCTGCTCACGCCCTTCAAAGTGCAGGGCATCTACATCGCGCTTCCCCTGCTATCCCTGCCCGATAGGGTAAAGGCCCTGATTGATTTGGTGGACCGCACCGAATTGAACGCCATAGTGGTGGATGTGAAGGGCGATCGGGGCTGGCTGGCTTATGACAGTCAGGTGCCTTTGGCCCAGGAGCTGGGCGTGGAAGTCGAAGGGTTGATGGACCTGACGGAATTTCTGCGCCTTTGCAAGGAGCGGGGCATTTACACCATCGCCCGGCTGGTGATCTTCAAGGATAGTCCACTGGCCTTTGGGCGACCTGAGCTGGCGGTTAAGCGCGCCGATGGCACGGTGTGGACCGATACCAAAGGCCAGGGGTGGACTAATCCCTTCCGCCAGGAGGTGGTGGACTACAACCTGGCCATTGCGGTGGAAGTGGCGCAGATGGGCTTCGACGAGATACAGGTAGACTATATTCGCTTTCCTTCTGACGGCGATGTGGGCGCTATTGTCTACGAAGAGGCCGAGAACACCATGGAAAACCGTACCGCAGCGATCAACGGCTTCTTGCAGCAGTTGAAGCGGGCCTTGCAACCCTACCAGGTGTTCACCTCAGTGGACATTTTCGGCCTGACGGTCTCGGTGGCCCCTTCCAGCGATATGGGCATCGGTCAGCGGGTGGATGACATAGCGCCGTTGGTGGATTACCTGTGTCCCATGATTTATCCCTCCACCTACATTTCGGGCAATTTCGGTTTCGCAGAGCCCGCCAAGCATCCCTATGAGGTTGTTTACCGGGCCATGCTGGACGCAACGCAGCGCACCAAGACAAAAGTGCGTCCCTGGCTGCAACACTACTCCTGGAAGGAGACCTATGGCCTGAAGGAACTCTGGTTAGAGCGGCAGGCAGCGGAGGATGGCGGGGCCTGGGGATGGACTTTCTGGAATGCGGGCGGGCGCTATGATTACGAAGCGTTATTCTATTCCTCGCCACCGGAGGAAACTATGAGTTCGCCGGAGCATCCGCCGTAAGCTGGGCTTGCAGCAAGGTGTCTCGTTATGTGAGATTGTCCCAGCAATTGTTGACAGTGGCTAAATGTGTGGGGGTAGTTCTTGATTTTAAGTCCATAATAGTGTAAAATAGGGATAGTTCTTATTGCCTGACGGCATTCCACATGTCATCATAGGTATTCCCAGGAAGGAGCGGGAGGAAGTCGGCCCCTTTTGCGCGACAGCATTTGTCGGAGGTTCTGCGGGAGGATAAGGAGGCACCAACATGGATGTCATTAAAGTGTCAGCTCGGTCTAGATCAACAGCGGTAGCAGGGGCAATTGCCGGAGTCGTCAGGGAACACGGACGCGCCGAGGCGCAAGCTATTGGGGCGGGGGCAGTGAATCAAGCTATCAAAGCGGTGGCCATTGCACGAGGCTATCTGGCCTTGGATGGCATTGATGTGATTTGCATCCCCGCTTTCGTGGAGGTGGACATCGAGGGACAGGAACGTACGGCCATCAAATTTATCGTGGAACCACGGTAAGCTCCGACTGCTTTGATCGGCATATGCACAGCTTCGTTGACCGGCTCATTGGGGGGCAGGGGGCCGTTCAGTGTTGCCAGATGTGTTTGCTTTGGCGTCTGCCGGTGCAGGCCGGTTCAAAGTAGGGGGCGGCCCTCGCAGGAGTACACAAGCAGAATCTCTCTGGCGAACTGGGCGGCCAGTGTATGCAGGAGGGGGGATTTCTTGTCCCCCCTCCTGCATTTTATTCAGCGTCGCCGTTTGGACTGCCCTTTGGCGGTGGAATCCGTGGCCGATTGGAGTTCGCTGGCCGGCATTTCTACGGTGATGTCGCTCTCCAGGAGCAGCACACTGACGGTCTCTTTGATGACGTTGACCGCCACCACCTTGCCGGGGCCTTGTGGGGTCTCAATCTTTGCGCCTACGCGGGGGAGCTTTTTCATCGCCTCGCAGTAGAACTCGTTCTCATAGCTCAGGCAACAGAGCAGTCGTCCACATTGCCCCGAGATCTCGGTGGGGCTTAGGGGTAGGTTCTGCTGTTTGGCCATTTTGATGGAGATGGGCTTGAACTCGGTGAGAAAAGTGGCGCAGCACAAGGGCCGACCGCACAGGCCATATCCCCCCATCAGTTTCACCTCGTCGCGTACACCCACCTGGCGCAACTCGATGCGCGCCTGAAATATCCCGGCCAGCTCTCGCACCAGATTGCGAAAATCCACACGCTGCTCGGCAGCGAAGTAAAAAGTCAGATGCGAGCCGTCGAAATTGTACTCGGCTTTGAGGACTTTCATCGGTAGACCGTGTTCGGCCACTTTTTCGCGGCACTGCTCCAGGGCTTTTTCCTCCTGGAGCTTATAGTACGTCATCTGAGTCAGGTCCAGAGCGGTGGCCCGGCGTACAATCCCCTTAAGCGCGCCCTTTATTTCCTCTTGAGGCACTTCACGGGGACTCATGACGATTTGGCCAGCCTCCTGGCCCTTGGCTGTGTTGACGATGACGTACTCGCCTACTTGCAGGTCTTCGAAACCTGTAGGGTCGAAATAGTAGGTTTTACCCGTCTTTTTGAAACGAACTCCCACGACTTGTGGCATGGGCGGTAACCTCTCAATTTAGCTCTTGATTACGTGCTGGGCGGTAGCTCTACATTTAATTGTGGTGGTGCTTTTTCGGCCACAGAACCACACGGAACCGCACAGAAAATTAAACTTTCTGTGAAAATCTGTGCGTTTCTGTGGCGAAATTGAATCGTCCACGGTTAAGTGGGGCGCTACCCGCTGGGCCAGTGCAGCATTAGATTCTCCAGCACCAGGCGCGGGTTGGCGTTGTGCTCCAGTTGCCATGCGGCTTCTCGTAAGGCGATGATGGTACTGTGCACTTGACTCAGGATGTAGTGGCACGAGGCTTTTTCCAACTCCGCTGCCCGGTCGAGATTGGTGATCTCTACGCTGCTTCCGCTGAGCAGCAGGAGCAAATCTCGCCACCAACTCAGCCACAGGTCCAGAGTCTGGCGGGCCTCGTCGGGGTTGCGGCTGAGTTCGGCCACATAAGCAAAGCGCTCGGTACGCCCTTTGGAAGACAGCGCGGTCATCTCGTCGAGGCGTTGCTGTCGCCGCTGCAGGGTCTTCGGGTCTTTGACGACGTCCAGAGCCCAGCCGAGGCGTCCGGCGGACAAGCGTGCCAGCAGATGGGCCTGCTGCTCTTCTACCCCGCGCTCGATGAGCACGGCCTGTACTCGCTCTATGGGCAAAGGGTGCAGCGAGAGCACCTGACAGCGCGAGACGATAGTCGGCAGCAGAACATCGCGGTCGCTGGTGGTCAGGATCAAGATGACCCGGGCTGGCGGTTCTTCTAAAGTCTTGAGCAGGCAGTTGGCGGCCTCGGTGGTGGCCAACTCTATCTGGCGGATGATGTATACGCGGCGTCTTCCTTCCACCGGCGACAGAGCGGCCTCCCGTTGGAGGTCGCGTATCTGGTCAATCTTGATGCTGGTCCCTTCGGCCTGGATGATGCGCACGTCTGGGTGAGTGCCCGCGCTGATGCGGCGGCACGAGGAACAGACCCCGCAGGGAGGGGCCTCTCCGCTGCAGTTGACCGCCTGGGCGAGCACTTTCCCCAGCGTGGTCTTGCCGATCTGCGGCGGACCACTGAAGAGATAAGCGTGCGATACGCGTCCGTTGGCCACGCTGCGCGATAGTATTTCCACTGCCCAGTCATGTCCCACGACAGGCCAGGCTGGCTTGTTCATTCGCTGTTCCACCATGGTGGCGTTATTGTACCATAGGTTGTGCACCTTGTCCAAATCAGGGAGGGGACGGGAGCGTGGCCCGCATGAGCGAAGCGCAGCGGAGTCGAGGAAAACTTGCGTTGGGGAAAGCCCTCCTGATCTCGCGGAGTTGGACTCCGCGAGCGGAAGGTCTGTCCCGCAGTGCAACTGGGGAACAGCGAAAGGGGCGACCGGCTGGTCGTCCCTATGCGCATCAAGTTAAGGGTTACGCTGAAAGTGCACAGCGACGAAGCCCTGCTGCCCGGGGCTGGAAGCCTTCGGCGTGAGCTCAGGCGAACGCTCACGCCGAAGGCTCAGACCAAGGGCTCCGGGCTGAGCAGCTCAAGCCCGCTGAAGGCGGGCTATTGAGCTTTCCAGACAACTTTCAGGGCGCTTGCAGCGCCCTTGCGCCGCTCAGCCTGGGGCTTTGAGCCCCAGGCGAGGCCGGCCTTGCCCCGAAACCGAAGCGCACCCTTCAAGGAGATTGCATTTGCCTTTTTCCTTTTGCGGTGGTATAATATTTTTACCAGGGCGGTTAGCTCAGTTGGCCAGAGCGCATGCTTGACATGCATGAGGTCACAAGTTCAAGTCTTGTACCGCCCACCTGTTGGCAATGTCGCCCACGGAACCGTCCGTGGGCACGCGCATATCTGTAACGCGTTGACCGGGACGAGTACCGGCTGGCAAGGCGCTAGAGAGAGGGAGTCATGGGCTGAAAGCTCCCTTCGCCAGAAGGTCGGGAAAACCACCCGGGAGTGGGTGCCGGAACAGTCACCCGATTAAGCCGATGGAGGGCCCAGACTTCGTGGATATATCGGCTACATCCGCTTAATCGGCTGACCCAGTATGGCGCTCCGGATTGCCCCGTTATCGGCTGAATGAGGGTCAATGGGCTGGGGGAGCCGGTCCGTTGGCTGAAATTGGGTGGAACCGCGGGAGTAGACCTCTCGCCCCAAGGGGGCGAGAGGTTTTTGTTTGAGAGGTGAAACCCTTGAAACTTTACCCAGGGCTGGCGACTTGGCGACGAGGATTAAGACGCGGTAGTGGTCGGTCGCTACGCCTTCACGCTAATTGCATGAGGAGGAAATGCCATGAAAGAGCACGATGAATTAGATCGTTTGCGACATTCCACGTCTCACGTGATGGCCCAGGCCGTGCTGGAAATGTTCCCTGAGGGGAAGCTGGCCATCGGCCCGCCCATCGAGGACGGATTCTACTACGACTTTGATCTGCCTCGACCGCTGACCCCCGAGGACCTGGAGCACATTGAGGCGCGAATGCGGGAGATCATTGCCGCCGATGTTCCCTTTGAGTACCAGGAGATCAGCGAGGAAGAGGCGCGCGCGCTCTTTGCCGATCAGCCCTACAAGCTGGAACTGATTGAAGGCATTGTGGCTGGGGGGCTGGATGAGTACGGCGAGAAGTTGGAGGAAGCTCCCAAGCTGTCTGTCTATCGTCACGACAAGTTTGTGGACCTGTGCCGGGGGCCCCACGTCGAGCGCACGGGCCAGATCAATCCGGAAGCCTTCAAACTGCTCTCGGTCGCCGGGGCTTACTGGCGCGGCGATGAGACCCGTCCCATGCTGCAACGCATTTACGGCACGGTGTGGGAGACGAAAGAAGAGCTGGAGCAGTACCTGTGGCGGCGGGAGGAGGCGGCGCGGCGTGACCATCGCCGCTTGGGCAAGGAACTCGATTTGTTCAGCATTCACGAGCTGATGGGGCCCGGGCTGATCTGCTGGCATCCCAAGGGCGCGCGCATCCGGCGCATCATCGAGGAGTTCTGGTACGATCAGCACTTCCGTCACGGGTACGAGGTGGTCTACGCGCCCCATGTGGGCAAGGCGGATTTGTGGAACGTCAGCGGGCATCTCGATTTCTACCGCGAGAGCATGTACTCGCCGATGGACATCGAGGGGCAGGAGTACTTCGTCAAGCCGATGAACTGCCCACCGCACATTTTGATCTACAAGACCAGGATGCGCTCCTACCGCGAGTTGCCGTTGCGTTGGGCGGAGCTGGGCACGGTCTACCGCTATGAGCGCAGTGGTGTATTGCACGGGTTGTTGCGAGTGCGGGGCTTCACCATTGACGACGCCCACATCGTCTGTCGGCCCGACCAGGTGGAAGACGAAATCATGGGCGTGTATAACTTCAGCCTGGAGATGTTGCGCGCCTTCGGTTTCCGCGAGTTCGAGATTTACCTGGCCACGCGCCCGGAGAAGTTCGTGGGGCTGCCGGAGCGCTGGGAGCAGGCCACAGATGCTCTGCGCCGCGCGTTGGATGCCCAGGGGCTGCCCTACGAAGTGGACGAGGGCGGCGGTGCTTTCTACGGGCCGAAGATTGACATCAAGATCAAGGATGCGCTGGGCCGGGCCTGGCAGTGTACGACCATCCAGTTCGACTTCAACCTGCCGGAGCGGTTCGAGATGGTTTACATTGGCGAGGATGGGCAGGAGCATCAGCCCTATATGGTGCATCGCGCCCTGCTGGGTTCGCTGGAGCGGTTCTTCGGCGCGCTCATCGAGCACTACGCCGGCGCGTTCCCGGTGTGGCTGGCCCCGGTGCAGGCGCGGCTGATCCCCATCGCCGACCGGCACAGTGCCTACGCGCACCAGGTCGCCCAGCGCTTGCGGGAGGTGGGGTTGCGCGTTGAGGTGGATGATTCCGGCGAGCGAATGAATGCCAAAATCCGCCGGGCCCAACTGGAGAAGATTCCGTACATGCTCGTCGTCGGCGACCGCGAGATGAAGGCCGGGGCAGTGGCCGTGCGTCTGCGCACGGAGGAGGACCTGGGGGCCATGTCCGTGGACGATTTCCTGGCGCGGGCGCAAGGGGTCATCGCTGCCAGAGAAGGTTTGTAAAATAACCCTCCCGCAGGTTCTGAACCTGCGGGAGGGTTGGAACTCGCTCCGCGGAATTTGTCCTCAAACCTGCGGGCGGGGTGAGGCAGGTAAGTCTCTTCGGCACTCGCGGATAAGGTGGAGCGCGGTGCGCAGGTCTTCTTCAGCGCCGCCTTCGAGGAGATGGGCCAGATGGCGTAACTGCGCCTCGCAGGCCTCCAACGCTGCCAGGATTGCCTGACGGTTGGTCAGCAGGATGTCGAGCATCATGGTGGTGTTACTGGCGGCCAGGCGCGAGGTGTCACGGAAGCCGCTGGCGGCGATCTCCCACACCAGAGGATCATCGGCGGCTTTGCTCTGTACCGTGGCGACGAGTCCGCAGGCCAGCAGGTAAGGCAGGTGGCTGATGGTGGCCACCAACTGGTCGTGCCGCTCTGAAGCGATTACCAGGGGCCGCGCTCCTACGGCTTCGGCCAGGGCGCGGCCCTGGGCCAGCGCGTCCTGCGAGGTGCGGGGCAGGGGGGTGAGGATGAAGGGATGCCCCACGTAAAGCGTCGGGTCTGCTTCTGCGATACCCGAAACCTCCCGACCGCACATCGGATGGCCGCCCAGGGGCTGAACGTGAGCGGGAAGCCGGGCCATGGCGGCGACGATTTGCGCCTTGGTGCTGCCCAGGTCCATCAGCAGGCATCCTTCCGGCAGGTACGGCCCTATCTCCGCCAGCAATTCCAGGATGACGCGCACTGGCGTCGCCAGGATGACCACATCTGAGTGGCACACGCCGCTTGGCAAATCGGTCGTGCCGCGATCAATCAGACCGCGAGCCAGAGCGGTCTCAATTGTCTCCGTGCGTCGGGTGACGCCAATGACGGTACGGCATTTATTGCGCAGCGCTCCGGCCAGCGAGCCGCCCATCAGTCCCAGGCCAACGATAGTAATCCGGGCATCTTTCAGTTTCTTCATCCTTCTCTTCCCAAGGTTGTTCGCCCTGCTCTTGCACCAGGTCCGGACGTAGGGCGCGGGCTTTGCCCAGGTATACGTGCCGAATCTGGTCTGGGGGCAGGTCGGTGTTCCAGAAGACCATCACGCGGATACAACGAGGTAAGCTGTCGGCGACGGCCATTTCCTGCATGCACAAGAGGGGCACGTGCACCCAGCCCATCTCGCGGGCGGCTGGGGCAGGGTAGGCCGCGTTCAGGTCAGGTGTGGCGGTGAAGATCACGCTGACCACGTCCTCGGCCGATATGTTGTTGGCAGCGACGATGTGTTCCAGCAGTTCTCGCGTTGCTCTGGTGATGGCTTCGGCCTCGTTGGCTTCTACGCAGATGGCTCCGCGGATGCTGCGGCAGGTCATCCCTTGCATCGCTATCCTCCTCAACAGTTATTCATAGAGGCGTAGCGACCGACCACTGCGTCGGCCTGGTGGCGGACAGGTCTGTCCGCTGCTACAACAGACACACGTTTCATCGTGTGCACTCCGATAAATAAAAAAGGACGTGGAGCGGGTTGCTCCACGTCCTTGCGCTTCCTTGCGATTTCGCCTATTACCTCGGCCTCCACCCAGCGTGAAGCAACCGTCCCGTAAACGGGCCGTAATAATAGTAGTAATAGGCGAAATCATTTTGTAGCGGTTGGGATGTCATGATTCTGTTCCACAAGTGGTATCTAACAGAGTTGTATCCCATGGG
>JACIWR010000142.1 GCA_014360845.1 Anaerolineae bacterium | reverse complement strand
TTGCTTCCCCCCTGCGAGGCGGGGGGGATTGAGGGGGGGCTTGCCCTGGCCCGCCTGGCGGCCCGCACTGACGAGGCGGAATTGCGCGAACGCATCGAAGCTGTCCTCCGCGCTGCCTTGCCGGCGGAGGCAGCCGCTGCCGCCCTGGTCCGTCTGACGATAAGTCGCGCCGTTGACAAGGATTTCGACCCGACTGCTCTTCTCTCCTCCCTGGCCGGGGACGTGCCCGACCCCACCGCCCTGCTGGCGGCGCTGCTCCGTGCCGGGACGGACAATGATCCCTGGGATGACTATCACGAGCGCGTCGTGGCCGTCATCCGCGAACTGGTGCAGGGTGGTGATGTGCTGTTGAGCAGCCTGTTGACTGCATTGGAGAGCGCCTTACGCGGTGAGGACTGGCCGTCCAAACGCATCGCTCTGGCCGCCGTCGCCGCCTGTGCCCAGGTCATGCCCGACGCTCTCAACGTGGCCCTGCCCCGCGCCGAACTGGAAGACTTGTTGGTGCAGGGATTGCAAGATGCGGGAAGCTATAACTCTCGGCGTTTTGCCGTCACTGCTCTCAGCCACTTGCGTACTGCTACCCCAGCAGCCGTCGCCGCGCTGCTCACCGCCAGCCGGGACGTGGCAATAGTCCAGGAGGATGCCGTGAAGGCCGCCGGGCGCTTTCAGCACCTCTCCCCGGACTTTACCCAGGAGGAATCGCTGGCCCCGTTGGCGGCGGCCCTCACCGGCGAAAGCACAGCCACCGCCTACGTCGCTGCCCGGTTGCTGGCGGCATTGGGCAGCGCACCGGCCGTGATCGAAATCCCCGGCCTGCGCCGGCGCATTGCTCAACTGCTCAGCGAGGCCCTGCGCCACGAGGGTGCTGGCCGAGATGTGTATCTTCTTTCTGGAGACAAGATAGATCACCAGGGCACTCTGTCCCAGGTGCTTTTTGACGCTCTGGTGCAGGTGGCGGGATTGCCGGAGTAAGCCTTATTGAGGGAGTGATGCCCACTTCAGAAGATTTTTTGCTGGAATTACTCTATCAACGGTTGATTGTGGACTGGATCACAGCATTGAGTCAGTGGCGTGACCACTTTGCCAATGCACTTGAGGCCTGGAACCTGCCCTTGGCGAACCGGCTGTTGGCTGAACTGGTCCAGCATGACCTGGGTGATCTCGGTAGGGCGCATCTTCGCATGGGACGCGGAGGGCTGTTTTTCAAGCGAGACCAATGGCCGGAGGCCCGGACCGAGCTAGAGGCAGCAGAGTGCCTCTTTGCTCAAACAGATGATTGGGTTGGTCATTGTTGGGTGCTGATGACGCTGGGCAACCTTTACAGCGACCTGGGAATGTGGGATCAGGCCTTTGATGTATATCAGCAAACTATGGCGCTCTACCAGGCACAGGGGGATGTTTATGGCGAGGCCCAGGTTCTCGTGAATCTCGGCGCTGCCTACTATACCCAGGCTCGTTGGGGCGAGGCCCTTCAGGCCTACCGGCGCAGCCTGGACATCTTTCTTGAGGTGGAAGATACACTTTCAGCGGCGATGTCCCTCAGCGGCCTAGGACACGTCCTGGCAGCTTTGGGGGTGTATGAGGAAGCTATCGAGTGCTATGCGGCCAGTCTGGACATCTTTGTGGAGGACGAGGATACGCAAGCACAGGTGTTCATCCTCAACGATTTGGGGTGCGTCTTTGATAGTGCCGGTCAACCCGAACGTGCATTGCAATGTTTTTATCAGAGCCTGCACCTGGCTCAGCAATTGGGCGACCTTCACCGGCAAGCTGCGACTCTAAATAACCTGGGGTTCACTCTGCAAGGCCTGGAGCGCCACGGTGAAGCTCTTGCTGTTCATGAGCAGGCTCTGGCGATCTATCGGACCCTGGGTGACCGGCACGGCATTAGTGTCAGCCTGAACCACCTGGGGACAGTTAACCGAGGGTTGGAGCGATTTGAAGTAGCCGAGGCTTATCTTGATGAGGCCCTGGCCCTCAAGCGTGAACTCAATGATCTGGATGGTCTGGCAAGCGTTCTGATCAATCTGGCCCTGCTGCGGATCGGCCAGGATCGGTGGGACGAGGCCCGGTTGTTGGCCAGCGAGGCCGAGGAGCTTGCGCGGGAAACGCAATCCGACATTCGCCTGGCCCATGCTCACACGCTGCTTGGCCTCTACAGCAGTGTGAAAGGTAAGGATGCAACGACGGCTGCCAGCTATTACGCCCAGGCGGTTATCACGGCTTGGAGGCATCATCCCATCACCGGACGACGGATCAATCACGCTATCTTGCAGCACCTCCGGTACCTGCTTCGGCTTGGTGGGACAGTTGCGGCGCGTCGTATCTGCGAACATATCCTGCAAACTGTCGGCGAAGAGATCAGCGCTGAACATCCCGAAGCCTTGTTCGGTTTCGAGGAATTCTCAGCGAAGATTCCCTCCTAGCCGCTGCCACTTTCCTGCTGCAACCAGGGAGGCATAGATAAGCAGGCAGTATAGTCTTGTCCAGGCTAAAGCTTTTTGTCGAGCAGGGTCGCGATCCGCTCCGCGCGCTTCATCGTGGTCTCCTCGCGCTGCTTGCGATACTTCTCCTCCAGGGCGCCGATGACCGGCAGCTTGCTCTCGCGCAGCCCGGCGGTGCTGTGGACAAAGCGGATGAATTGCTCTACCGTCTCCCGGTCCTTGGGCTCCAGGTCAATTTCGGAAAGCCGCATCAGCCGCCACTGAGTGTGTTGTCGTTTGCGCAGGCCTTCAGCGCCGCCGTGCTCGCGATAGATCTCGCGCACGGCGGCGATTTGTTTGGCGGATAACGTGCGGCCCTCCCGGACCAGTTGCAGCATGGCGGCGCTGAAACGATGGTCGGGTCTGAAATAGTGCAGGCGGAAGAGCAGTCCGGCCCAGTGCTGCATTGCGGGATGGATGCCCTGCGGCCAGTCGGCGGGCAGGTTGGCGTCCACGCGGCGGCGTTCCCGGTCGAGCAGGCGGATCGCCTTGTTCGCCAGCTCGTACCTGAGATCGGTGTCGTCGCGGCTGCACACGGTTAGTCTCCCTGTGGAGAAGCGCTCCAGGAAACAGTAGCTGAGGGTCTCGTCAGTCTCCAGGGAGACGCTTCCGGGGTCGTAATAGACGGCCAGGCCGGTGGGCCATTCTTCTCTTGGGCAGACCTTCCCGGCGCGGATGAGGGCGATGTAGAGGGGATTCGCCATCTCGTACCTCACTTCTTCCGTTTCTTCTTGGGCGGGGGCTGGGTGCCCATGTAGGGTGCGCCGGGTCCCAGCTCGAGCAGGTCGGGATACAGAAACAGCGCCTGCAAGACCCAGGCCAGGGACTCCTCGGCATACCGGACCTCTTCCTTCGTGGGCATGGGGCCCGGTGCGCCTTCGGGCAGGAGGAGGGCGGCGTGGCGGATGCGGGCCACGACGTGGAACTCCTGGGGTGCTTCTTCGTCCCAGGGTGGCGCGGCCACATAAACCACCAGGGGGCCGTCGGGGGTGAAGCCGAAATAGCGCAGGAAGACGCGGATGACCTGCTGCATGTGATGCTTGATGGTGGTCACGCCCCACTGGGAATGGGCCTGACCGCGCTGCATCGCGTGCTGCAGGGCCTGCTTGAGCTGGGGGTGCATGCGCAGGAACTGGGCCAGGAGGAGGAGGGACATGCGGGGCAGGGCGGCCTGCTGCAAGGGGGTGTCGTCGTCCACCAGAGAAGCGCCGCGGATGAGGTTCATGACCTGGAAGAAGGCGGGGTCGGCGGGAGGGAAGGCGGCTTGCACCAGGCCGCGCTCGCGGAAGACCTGCCAGAAGGCGCGGAGGACGAGGACGTCGTCGCCGGGGGAGAGGCGGTGCTCGATGGCCTTGGGCAGGTTGGCCAGCCGTTGGCGGGTGGTGATGGCAGTCTGTTGCGGCTGGGGTGCCGGGGCGAAGGAGGAGAGGCGGGCGGGGTCGAAGAGATCGGTCCAACCCTCGCCTGGTGGTTCAGACCTGTCGGGGTGGGCCAGGAAATCATCGTGGGGGCGGGCCAGGAGGCGGAAGGGGAGGGTGCCGCCGTGCTCCTCGGCCACGGCGGCCAGGGCGCGCGTCCAGACCTCCAGGGAGGAGTGATAGTCCCTGCGGCGGGCGAAGTTGAAGAGCAGGCGCACGTTTGGGGAGAAGCCCTGGTCGTGGGGGGAGGAGAAGGCGGCGGCCTTGCGGCGCAGGCCGTCAATGATGCGGCGCAGGTGATGCATCTGGGCCTCCTGTTCAACCTCGTATAGCGCACGGACGCCTGGGGCGAGGGTGACCAGATTGTCGGGGCGGAGGGTCTGCTGGCCGATGTGCACCTCGCGCTCGGTGTCCACCGGGAGGCGGGCGTTGCGGGCGGCGAGGCGGAGTTCGAGGGTGGCCCAGGCGTGGGAGAGGGGGACACTGCCCTCCAGGTGACAGGCTCTGGCTTCTGAGTGGCCGACGCTGCGCAGGAGGGCGGCGCCGAGGGGGCCGAGCTTGTGGGTGAGCGGAGGGCGTCCTCGGCGTCCGGCGCGGTGGAGGGGAGCGGAGACGGGGATGAGGATGCGTGGGGCGCGGGGGTCGGGAGAGAGGGTGAGTTCCTGGAGCAAGCGGCGGACCTTATCCTCAGAGAAGCCGGTGGCGCGCTGGATTTGGGAGCTGTCGGCCAGGCCGGTGGGGAGGAAGACCTCCAGGACGGGCAGCCAGGGGGAATCGCCCAGGCGCTGGCGGGCGGCGGCGACGTGAGTATCGAGGGAGAGTTGTGGTCTTGCTTGAGCCATGGACTCCTCCTTCTTTCACATCAAGGGGGTATCGGCCTCGCCGGTGAGCCGGTCAATCAGTTCCTGGCGTTCGACGAGGAGGCGGTTGAGGTGGGCGATGTCGGCCTGGAGGCGGTTCAGCTGGCGGGCGTGGTCGCTGCGCTCCTGGGCCAGGATGGCCTCCAGTTCGGTCACGCGCTGGCGGGCGGTCTTGAGCCGGTTCTGACATTGGGACAGTTCGGCTTCCAGGTTGGAGATACGTTCGTCCACGAGGCGGGTATGCCTGGCGTCTCGTTCTCTTTCCAGGGCGATGATCCTGTCGCCCAGTTTTTCGGCCTGGGCGCGGAACACCTGGGCGGAGAGGGTGGCCTGGCGGGCCTGGTTTTCGAGGTCCAGGAGGAGGCGGGCCAGGGAGGCGGCGAAGAGCTCGAAACTGCCGGAGGCATTGAGCCAGGCGGACTGCACCAGGCCGGGCAGGGTGGAATCGAGGCCGACGGTGCGGGCGGCGAGGGAGCGGACGATGATGGAGGCGTAATGTTCGGGATGTTCCTGGGGTCTGGGTGGCAGGTTGCGACGGCGTAGAAGGCAACGAAACATGGCATCTCCTTTCGATGGTGATAAATGATGGATGCGGGAAAATGGGTAAATCAAGATAGAGGGTGAAGACCCCCTGCCGAATTTCCATTTTCCGCACGAATTTTCCGCATTACACCGCAGAGCACGCGGAGGGCACAGAGCTTTCTCTATTTTCTCGCCGCGTGCCCGGCGGTGAAAACTCGACTCATTGCCGGGGGCAGGCCACGTAGCCGCCGTGCTGACCGGGCACGGGCGTACCCGCTGAAGGGCGGCGGAAGTCCGATCGCCGTTGTTCAGCGGAAACCGGCCCTGGCCCCCGGCGGAGCCCATCAGCCGGGGGCCGGTGGGTTCTGGTCGTTGACCACGAACTGGACCTCGACCTGGCGTCCCAGTACACCGGCCAGGGTACGGGCCACGATGGGCTTCAGCCGCTGCTCCAGCCATTGGCGGGCGTACTCGCTGTGCACGGCGATCACACAGGCGCCGTTGTCGGCGGAGATCAGCCGCGAGTGGCACAGCCAGGTGTCGAAGGTGGCCCTGGTCATCTGGTGCTGCAGTTCCGCCTGGGCTCGTTGCCAGAGGCGGGACAGCTCATCGTCGGCCTCGTCCCGGTGGGAGGGCAGAGGCGGACCATCGGGCTCTGGGGGAGTGACCAGTGACACATCCTTCACCGTGTGTGCTTCTCGTTTCAAACGCCGGGCCAGCCGGTCAGGCAGTTCCAACAGCCCCTGTTTCAGGCGCCACACAGTGAGGGCCAGGGAGCCGCCGGTGTCCTGGTAGTGGGCCAGGAAGAGCTCCACGGCTTGGGTTGGGTTCAAACCGGCCTCGTCCATCAGGATGGCGATTCTGGTGGCGGGATCGGGGAACACACCGCGCTGGCGTAGGGCCTGGGCGATGGCGGCTTTATTGGTGTCAACTGGGGTTGACAGCAAATCGGCATTGGGTGGGCTGTTGCCCGATTTAGTGTAAACCGGAGTTGACACTAATTCCTCCGCAGGCGGGCTACCGGTCGAATTAGGGTCAACTGGGGTTGACAGCAAATCGGCATTGGGTGGGCTGTTGCCCGATTTAGTGTAAACCGGAGTTGACACTAATTCCTCCGCAGGCGATTTGGTGTCAACTGGAGTTAACAGCAAATCGGCCCCCTCCACACCTCCCCCTTGAGGAGGAAGAGGAAGTGGCGTAGGATCAAGATATACCACTTCTTCTTCTTGATTTGGTGTCAACTGGGGTTTACACCTGTGGTGTAAACCGGAGTTGACACTAATTGCCGCAGGGCCTTCCGCAGTGGGGTAAGTAGGCTCTAACAGGCGGCGGCCACCGGAGGGGAAATGCTCCCGTAAGAATCCGGCAGCTCTTAACTCACCGCGGAGCTTGATCACCCATTGCCTGGAGGTTCTGAGCAAGTTGGCCAACTCAGCGTCGCTCAAGTCACAGCCGCTGCCGTCCCAGGCATAGGCAGCGATGATGTGCCACAGGCGGAAAGCCTTGTCGCTGAGAGGGTGGGACAAGAGTTCCGTGCGGCCCCGGTAGTAATGGCGCGGGGGTAAAGTAGATTGTCTTGGTTGTTTCTGGCGACCTCTTTTTCTGGGCATGATTTCAGATCTCCTTGTGTGATAGTGCCCTCCCAGGAGCCGGTGGGTGGAGGCGAGGAGGCCAGGACAGATAGAGGGCACTATCTGCTCCACCGGCTCCTGTGAACGCGCTATCGCCGGGGCAAGTCCATCATAGTGGGTTCTCATCATCGAGGACCAGGGCGGTTTCCAGTTGGTCCAGGATGTCTTCTACCTCCTCGTCTTCCTGGGGCGGGTTGGCAGCGGCAGCACCGATTACCTGACCTTCGAAATGGGCCAGGGCGGTGGCGACGGCAGCCTCCACCACCTGGCGTACCTCGGCCAGGTCCAGGGGAGCGGCGTTTTCCTGTCTTGCTGCCGCATCGCCAATGCCCCTGCGCAGCGCCTCTTTCACCGCCTGCGACTTCACCCCGTAGGGCTTATCGTTGAACTGCTCCAGCCAGCGGATCAACTCATCATCCTGGCCGGGGTAGAAGCGAATTTTGAGTTCGACAGTTTTTCCCAGACAAGCCATCTTTCTTCCTCAGCGAGATGGGTACAAGTGTCCCCAAGTGTCCCCACTTGTACCCATCCGTTTATCCGCTACCCATCCGCTTTGAAGACCCTCTGCGCATAGCGGGCCAGGCCCAGGGCGTTGGCCGTGACCGGTTCGGGCAGGACCACCCCGTGGGGATACTGGCGCAGTAGCGCCTCGCGCAGCGTCTCGGCCCCGCCGCCGGTGAAGAGCAGGTGGGCGAACTGACGTCCGTTGCCCCAGTGGCGTTCCACGAAGTGAAGCACGCCGGCGGCGGTGGTGTCCAGGGCCTGGGTGACGAAGGGGCGCAGGTCGGCCTCGCCCTGGGGGGTGTAGAGGGTGGGACGTTTCCGGCGCAGCAGGGCGTCGGCCTCGTGGAGGGAGAGGTCCACGCCGTGGCGTCCCTGCACGGCGTTGATAAGCAGTTCGGCGGCGCGGCGCATACCGGCTGTATCGCCTCCCGTGAACCGACCCACAACCTCCCCACCCTGCACGGCGAAGAGGTCCAGGGTATTGAAGCCAATGTCACAGACGGCGACGGGGGCCTTGAGGTCGGCCTTGGGGCGGGACCAGTGGCCGGAGTTATCCAGGCCCCAGGCGAAGAAAGCGCCGCTGGGCTGGGCCATGACGCGCACCTGGGTCACTTCCAAAACGACGGGTGAGTTGTTGACGGTGAAGTAGTGCTGGCCGACCATCCAGGCTTTCAGGGAGCGTAGGGTGTCCAGGGCCTGCTGGCGGTCGGCCATGACCTCCACGGGCAGGCCGATGATCAGGGCGGCCAGGTGGGAGCCCCGGCCCAGAAGGCGGAAGACGGCGTCGTAGAAGAGGGCGCGCAGTTCGGGCCCGTCGGAGAGGCGCAGGAAGTCCAGGCGCTGGACGGGGCGGGCGAAGCGGGCCACGTTCTCGCCGACCAGGTAGGAGACGCCGCCGAAGGTCACCTGATCGGGTTGCTGGTGCCGCCGGCGGCCCAGCCTGCCCAGGGAGAGGAGGCCCAGGTCGGTTTCCCCCACGCCGACGACGGAGGGGACGAGGGCGACCTGGGAGGTCTGGGAGACGGCGGCGATCTTGAAATTGCCGAAACCGGGGTCAAGTCCGATGCGAATCATGTTCTTCTCCTTTTCTCTTCGCTTCAGTATTGAACCACCAATCAACGGCGCGGAGGCCGTACTTTCCGGCGCGATGCAGGGGTGGGTAGCGGTGGTCGGCGATGACCACGCCGATGTGGTCTTTCAAACGCGCCGCGGTGGTATGACGGCGCTTTCTGTAGACGAGATAATAGTGCACCATTTGTCTCCTCAGGCGAAAAACCTCTGCCGCACCACGGGCTGCGGCTCAGGCAGCGCCTCGCTCCCCGCAGCGGCAAAAAGAGACTTCTCCTCCGCCGGTTCGATGCCAAAAGCTATGGCCACGGTGACCAGCGCCGCGCGGTAGCCTTCGCGGTAGGCCCGCAGATAGCGCGGATCGCCCGCCACCTCGCCCATCGCCGCCGCCGTGGTGGCCGAGGCCTGATCAGCGGCCTGCAAAGCGTGCAGGATGTCCTCGCGAAACCAGATGTCCAGACTCATTGTGCCTCCTCTGCTCACACCTCTACCACTTCATCGTTGTGAGACACGGGCGGGAGAACCACCGGCCCACCCGTTGGCAGACCACCGGGGATGAAGACCTGCACCGCCGGTGACTGGGGCTGGGGCTTATTCCGCGCCTGGTGCACCATGCGCACGCGCAGGTCCGCCGTCTGTTGGGCGGCGTTCATCACCTTCTGCACCCCCGTCTCCAGACCCCTGATGCGCTCCCTGGAGGCCAGGCGGCCCACACTGTAGGCCAGGATGCCCGTGAGGGGCAGGGCCAGAGTGGTCAGTCCCGCCCACCAGCGCAGGGTGGTGAGATGGGCGTGGAGCAGGGCGTAGATGAGCAGCCCTATCATGGAGCCGAGAATCAGCAGGCCCCCAGCGCCCACGATCAGCAGGTGACGTTCGGTTTTGCTCATCGGTGTATCCCTCCTGCCTGCCTGACCGAAATACTCCCATACACCCTTCCGCCCTCAGCCACGCCTGTCCGGGGCCCAGGGGTGTATAGAGGAATTTCGGTCAGGCAGTCATCTTGACCAGGGTCCAACCCTGTTCCTTCAGCCAGGCCAGCGCGGCCTGTCCCAGACGCATGATTTCACCGGCCCTGCCCGAACCGGGCGGGTTCAATCCTTCGGCGGCAATGGCGTTCTTCAGCCAGGGTCGGCCGTGGTTCTCGGCGGCGGCGATGAGTCCCATCCCCACCTCGACCGGTTGGGGCCAGGGTGAAGGGCGGCCGGGCTCCAGGCCCAGGTCCTCGGCCTCGACCTCGGGCCAGGTCTCCAGCAAGGGCTCCTGGCGCTCGACCTCGTCCAGGTCGTGCTCGTCCACCAGCACCAGTTGGGTGCGGTGGATGGCCTGGGGGCCCTTGACGTAGGCGTCGCCGGCACCCAGCAGCCGGTCGGCGCGGGGGAAGGAATCGCCCAGGGCCACCTCGCTGGCCTTGGCGTCGGTGACGCGCAGGGCCATGCGCCCCACCAGGTTGCGGGGCATGGTGCCGTCATCGCCGAAGGCGGCCTTGGTGGGATGCTGGGTGG
>JACIWR010000141.1 GCA_014360845.1 Anaerolineae bacterium | reverse complement strand
GTCTGAGTCCGTCTCTGACATCGCCGTGGTGCAAGAGAGGATAAAAGTGGAGCGGGCGACGGGAACCCTGGCCGATTGTGTTATCCTGGTCGGGGTCATCGGCGATCTCGACGCTCTTCGGGAGACCATGATGGAGGTCGGGGTCCCTTTGTATGTCTACAACGATGAATCGGGCTATCTGGAGAAGCGATAAGGCAAGGTGCGACGCACTTTGGAAGTGCATCGCACCTTCACCGTGCGCCGTCGGAGGCAAACCCCGACGATACCCCCTTTAGGAACAAGGATGTCCAGCTCGAAAATCTCTTCGCGAACTTGTTTCCTCGCTTTCTCGCTCGCGGCTCTTTTGCTGTGGCCCTGCGTGGCGACGGCCCAGAGTCCCCAGAAAGAGCAACCTTTCCGCGCGGTACAGGGCTTGGCCCTTACCCACGTGCGAGCCATCGGCGAGGACGACAACTGCCTGTGGTTCGGCACCGACGAGGGGCTTTACTGTTACAACGGTCACCACACCGAAAGAAGCCCCTCGCTCGGCGCTGTGCGCTCGATCCTGCGCGACGGCAACGACACCCTGTGGTTTGTGGCGGCGGACGGCGTGTACCGCCTCGAGGCGGATCAGGCGGCCCCGGTACGGGCCTTTGCTGATGTGCCCGCTCTGACGGGCGTCTCCACCCTGCTTCAGACCGCCGATGGCGCGCTGTGGTTGGGCACTGCCCGCGGGGTACGCCGCTGCGACCCGGCAAGCGAATCCTGTGAGAAAGAAATCGAGGTTGACCCCCGGCTGCGGGTGGACCCCGACGTGACCAGCCTGGCCGAGGACGAGCAGGGACACATCTGGCTGGGTACCTGGGGAGCCGGGGTGTATCGCTACGACTCGTCGCGCATGGTCCCGCTGGAAGGGCTGACGGAGGAGACCGTCTTCGCCGTGACCCACGATTCGAGCGGCAATCTCTGGTTCGGCACGGCCAGCGGCGCTTTCCGCCGCCAGCCCGATGGCTCTCTGGAGCAGGTTGTCTTTGATGTGCCTGTTTTTTCCATCGCCGAAGATGACCAGCAGGCGATGTGGTTGGGCACCAGCAATGGCGTGGTGCGGTTTCTGCATGGGGAGTTGCAGCGCTTCACCGCAGCGGATGGTCTGCTGGGACAGGCGGTACAGGCTATCTGGCAGGACGCGAAAGAGGGCAACCTGTGGTTCGGCACCGAGAGCGGGGTGTCTCGTTTCGACGGGCACTTCTGGCGCACGTTCACCACCGATGACGGCCTGCCTCATGTCACGGTGCGGGCCCTGGCTCTCGCTGGAGAGGACGCGCTGTGGGTGGGCACGGCCAACGGCGTCTGTCTGCTGCAAGAGGGCGTGTGTCAACCTCAGACAGCGCTGGCCGGATTGTATGTACGCGAGCTGTGGCCGGACTCGGACAGCGGTGAGCTGTGGATCGCCGCTGCAGGGCAGGGCCTGCTGCGCTACGATGGCGCCGCTTTGTACCGCGAATTTGACGACGATGTGCAAGCCATCGCCCGCGACGGGGCGGGGATCATGTGGCTCAGCACCTTCCATGAAGTGTATCGTTATGCAGACACCCTGGTCGCGGTGGAGTTTCAGGGCCTACAGCCCGACGAAGACCGGGTTTATGCCATCTTCGCCGATGGCAGGGGCCATCTGTGGTTTGGCACGGAGAACGGTCTGGTGCGCTGTTCCGATGAGCCGCAGCCTTTCTGTGAGCGCCGCTATCTGGAAGAGCGAACGGTCTACGCCATCGTCGGCGATGAGGAGGGCAACCTGTGGCTGGGCACCGATAGCGGGGTGTATCCCTACGTGCGCGGCGGAGATGTGGTTTGGGATGTCCCTGCCTTCCGCGCCACCGATGGTCTGGCCGATGACGTGGTCTTTGCCATCGTCCGCGATGCGGCCGGCGATCTCTGGTTCGGCACCGATACCGGCCTGACCCGCTACCATCCTGGTGACCGCGCACCGTGGCTGGATTTCGACCTGCAAGACGAGCGGGTTGAGGAGTCGGCGGCGGGCGTTATTCGCATAGTCAGAACGCATGAGCAGGCCGGTCTCCCCGTCATCCTTCGCGGCTCCGACTTTCGGGTCAACCCGCAGCGCCTGCGTTACGTGTATTCTTTGCAGGGAGGACCAGTGGTCACCCAGGGGTTTGCTACCACGGACTCATTGACCCTTCCCCTGCGTTACCGTGACGTGCTGGGTGATAACCGGTATCTGCTGCGGGTACAAGCCTTCGATCCTGACTTGAATGCTTCTCAGGAAGCGGTGCTCGACATTGTGGTCCAGCCGCGTCCCTTCTGGCGAGTGCCCTACATCGCTATTCCCGGTGGTTTGCTGCTGGCGGCCATGCTGGGTGTGGTGGCGTATGTTTTTCTCACCAGCGTTGCCGCGGAACAGCGCTACCACGACGTGGAGCTGATGTTCTCTCAGGACGAAGCGGGCTTGCACATCAAAGCCCTTGCGGACGGCAAGGAAGCGGCGTCTGCTCTGGTGAGTCTGGCCGAAGTGAGGTCTCTGGTGGAGCGGATGGAGAGCTCCGTGCTGGCCGATTTGAAAGAAGGGCGTGCCGACGATAATGCGTTGCGTTACCTGGGGCATCGCCTGTTCGAGGTCCTGTTCCATGACGAGCTGGCGGCTCTTTTGGACATGCGCCCGCTGCGTTTACGTCTGCGCTTTGAGGAAAGCGCGCACAAGCTGAGGGCTCTGCCTTGGGAGTACACCTACGGTGGCCGACCGCCGCAATTTCTGGGCGCTTCTCCTCAGGTCGCTCTGGTGCGCGATTTGTCCGCCGGAGATGGACCTTTGCCGCCACGTCGCGTTTCCCGGCCATTGCGCGTCCTGGTGGTGGTCTCCAGCCCTCGGGACCTGGAGCCGCTGGATATTTCCGCCGAGCGACGACGGCTGGAGGAGGTATGGCAACCCCTCCGCGAGCGGGGTGAGGTGGAATGGGAGTTCCTGGAGCGCGGCGATAAGTCCACGATGGACGCCCTGGATTCGCGCTTGGGAGCCAATGAGGGCTGGGACATCGTGCACTTCATTGCTCATGGAAAAGTAGACGGTTCCCGGTCTTACCTGCGCCTTGAAGCCGAGGATGGCTGGTCCGAGGACGTGAGCGAGGAGCAATTAAGTGCGCTGTTCAGCGGGCGGCTGGGGCCAAGTCGTGCGCGCGCGCCGGCATTGGTCGTGCTGAACGCCTGCCGGACGGCCGGCCTGGCAGGTGCCCAGGCTACGCTGGGCCTGGCGCCGGTATTGGTGCGCAGTGGACAACTGCTCGCTGCCGTGGGCATGCAGTTTCCCATCAGCGATAACGCGGCCAGGCTGTTCGCTGCGAAGTTCTACGAGGCCCTGTTCCGTGCCGGGCAGGTGGATTACGCCATCGCCAAGGCGCGAAATGCGATTATGAGCGCCAAACGGGGCGTTGAAGGGCGTGATTGGGGCACTCCTGTGCTCTACATGCAGACCAAAGAAGGGCGGCTATTCCGCTTTGTCGGAGCTGAGTGGTTACACGTGTGGCGCACGGTGCGCAGTCGCGTGCTGGGGGCTGTGCGCTCTTGGATTCCACAAGGAGGGAAGACCGGTGAGTGAGGTCGTTCGTCCAAGGGGTATCACCGTCGTGGCCATTTTGATGGTCGTCACTGCCGTGCTGACGGTGGCTTTCTGGGCTTTCTTCTTCGCCGAGTACGAGGCGCAGAGCCAATCGTTTTTGGCTCGTGAATGCGACGCCTGGTTTTTGTGGGAGCGGTCCTTTCCGGCCGCTGATGCGTGGATGGCCGTTACTTGTCTGGCGGGAGCGATGGGCTTATGGAAGATGCGTCCGTGGGGGTTGCTGTTTAGCCTGGTGAGCGGAGGCGCGCTGATTTTCCTCGGCCTGATGGACGTGCTCTTTTTCCTGCAGAACGGCCTGTATTGGCCGGTGAATTTCGAGGTCGTTATGGAGATGGTGATCCACGTCTGGGTGCTGGCCTTCGGTGCTTTTGTGATCGTTTACGTATGGGGCAAGCGTGGTTTGTTGGCAGGGAGACAGGTGCGCTAGCCGCCTTATGCTACCACCGTACTTTAGCAGTAGTCAGTGAGTCCCGAAGCGGCAGCGGAGGGACGAACGTAGTCGAAGGATGACGAAAGACCAAGCCGCATCCGCTTGGGGCGGTTTGTGGCTGAAACACGTACTTAACTGCACAGGTAGAAAACATGTATCTTCTCAATAATTTGGGGTAGGGGCAGGTCTTGCACCTGCCCGCCTGGGCGATCGCAAGGGTTCGCCCCTACATTATTGAGAAGATACGAAAACATGTTACTGCGAGGAGGGAAAAATGCTATATGGGAAGCGAGTGCGGTTGCGAGGTATAGAACGGGAGGACATCCCCACTTTCGTGCGCTGGTTCAACGATCCGGAAGTGCGTCAATACTTGCTCATGTACGAGCCCATGTCCAAGGCGAAGGAAGAGCGCTGGTTTGAGAGTTATCTGGAGCGGGAAGGCGATTTTTTGTTCGCCATCGAGGCCCTTATCGAAGGTCAGTGGTTGCACATTGGCAACGTCGGCCTGCACCGGGTGGATTGGAAGAACCGCACGGGGGTGTTTGGCATTGTGCTGGGGGAGAAGCAGTATTGGGGGCAGGGTTACGGCACCGATGCCGCTCGTCTCATGCTGCGCTTTGCTTTCCGGGAGTTGAATCTTCATCGGGTCGAGTTGGAGGTGTTCGATTTCAACCCTCGCGCAGTCCGTTGCTACGAAAAGGCCGGTTTCCGGCGGGAAGGAACCCGACGACAGGCTCTCTTTCGCGACGGCGCTTATCACGATGTTCATCTGATGGCCATTTTGCAAGAGGAGTTCAGTCCGTAGGCTGGGTTGAGGACGCACCGCAGGCATCGAGCTAAGACAGCGACTTGGGGAAGACCTGCCCAAAAGCACGCTGGTCAGCCTCGCCTGGGGCTCGAAGCCCCAGGCTGAGCGGCGGAAGGGCGCTGCAAGCGCCCTCAGCGATTGTCTGATCAAGCTCATAGCTCACCTTCCCGCCGGGAGTGGAGAGGAGCCCGGAGCTAGGGCCCAGTAGGCGCGGACCTGTAGTCCGGTGCGTTGCTCGATCTCCTCGGCGATGCTGCGTAGCGTGGCGGGTGGGACCTTTTCCACACCGGCTTCGGCCACGGGACGGTCGGTGCTGTAGATTTGTACCTGGGCCGGTCTGATTGCGGCCAGGGCCGAGAGCCAGGCTTCGAAGGGCTCTCCCTGGATGTTGCTCACCCGGCCGGTCACCAGCACACTCTGGATGATGAGGTTGGGAATCTCTTTCAGTCCCTCAATGATAGCTTCGAGCTTCACGTTTGCGGCCGGGCGATTGATGCGGGCCAGGGTGGTGGGATCGCCAGCGTCCAATTTCATTATCGGGGCGTCGAACATTTTCAGCGCTGCTCTTATTCGGGGCAGATGAACGGTGCTGGAATTGGAAAGGATGGCTAATTTCACCTCGGGTTTCAGGGTATCCCGCAGGCGGCGCACGCCGGCGACGATGGCGGGGAAGTGGGGGTGCAGGGTGGGCTCTCCATTGCCTGAGAAGGTCAGGTAATCAATCTCCTGGTGTGTTTGCAGGGCCTCTTCTACGGCGTTGAGCACTTGTTTCACGCTGGGAAAGGGACTCTCTTCTGGTGTCAGAGTCTTCACGCGGGTGCGTCCGTAGTGGCAGTAGACGCAATCGAAGGAGCAGAGTTTGTAAGCGGTGGGGAGGAGATTGATTCCCAGAGAACGACCCAAACGGCGGGAGTGGATGGGGCCGTAGATGATGCCGGTTTGCAGTTGGAGCACGGGAGTGGCAGGGCCTTCTCTGTAGACGCTGAGCGGGGCTAGATGCTCGGGGTAATGGGGTTGCAGCAGACGTCGGGCTTGATAGCAGAGATGGCAGCCATCGGTGTACCCGCCGGGCAGAGAAAGTCCGTGGCGCTTGAGCAGGGGCCGCAGGCCGGCCGGTCCCTCCCGCATCAGCACGCTGATGATGGGGTGGGTTTCGGGGTTGTAGTCGGCCAGGATTTGGTCCAGAGGGCGTTGTTGGGCGTTGCCCAGCGCCAATCCGGCACACAAGTTCACCCAGCCGCCGGGGTGAATTTCGACTCGGATGGGCAGGCGCAGGTCATCGCCCAGATAATCCGGCAATGGGCACCGGGTGGGGGGAGAGGTTTGCGTTTCCAGGTAAGGACTCAACTGGTCGGCGGCGCGCCCCACTGTCTCCATTGGCCCCTGGTGCACGGTAATGCCGGTCAAGTCGCAGAGCTGGCCCAGTTGGGTCATTATCTCGCCAGTGCGCCGGTCGAAGAAGTTGTCTGCGCCGGACCCTTGCAGGTAGCGGTTGTCAATCTCGATGGTGCGGTAGCCCAGGTCGCGCGCCGCTTCGATGCCGATGGCGATGCGTTCCAGGGGCACGTGTGCCTGGTGGAAGGCGTCCACGCTGAAGAGAATGTAATCGAGGCCGGCCTCTTGTAGTCCGGCTAACAGTCGGCGGGCTGTCTGGCGGTCGGTAGCCCAGTAGCCGTTGGTGAAGACGAGGACCCGAGCCAGTTTAGCGGCCAGGAGGATGCTTTGGTGGAGCAGGTCGTAGTGGAGGAACGGCTCGCCACCGAACAGCAAGATGTTCTCCAGCGGATGATCGGCCACGGCGGATAGATAGTTTTCCACCTCGTCCAGAGTCATTGTTTCGTGGCGGTCTGGGCTGGCACGGTAGCAGCAGTGAGCACAGCGCCCGGAGCATTGGTAAGTCAGCAGTAGGTCTATGCCTCGTAAGCGAATCATTTTTGGGTCCCCCCTTTCGAAGAGTGGGGTTGGTGTGCTTTGGGGGTATTATGCTATAATTCGGTGCTGGTGTCAACAGCGCGAGGTATCTTTTCAATAATTTGGGGTAGGGGCAGGTCTTGCACCTGCCCGCCTGGGCGACCGCAAGGGTTCGCCCCTACATTTTGAGAAGATACAGCGCGAGCTTCCTGCAAGCCCCTCACGAAGTGAGGGGTGGGTGCCAGCTTGCCCGTGCTGTGCGGCGGTGACGGCTCCCCCGACTTCGTCGGGGGCTTCCTGCAAGTCGCTTGACTTCCTTTGTCAGGATGGATAAAATAGCTCGTGTCCAAGGGCGGGATGGAGGGGTGACATTACGCAAATGGAGGATGACACTGATGAACCATGATGGCCCACAGCCTACTTACGAGATCGTTGATGAGCTGAGTCGCTTTGATGAACGGGATACCGTCTTTTCCAGGGAGAGATTGGAACCCGGAAGCCCCCAAGAACAGGCTTATCACAGCCTTCACCCCGAATTGGTCGAGATTGACCGTCGCATCGCCACTTTCATTCGTCAGGTTGGTCAACCTGGCGATGGTATAACTCAAGAAGACGCTGCCCTCTTTAACGCCACTTTCGATCCCATCGCAGGGCTGGCCTTGCCCGACGTGGTGGACGGTGAAGTGGCCCCCACTCAGGTGCAGGCCGACCCGGCCCGGATGAGTGCGCGAATCAAAGCCCTGGCTCGCTACCTGGGGGCCGACGATGTGCGCATCGGTCCGCTTAACCCCGCCTGGGTCTACAGCCACCGTGGGACTCCCCCTTTCTTCGCCGGTTATCAACCCAATCCCCCGCACTACAGCGGTTTACCGAAGACGTACCGCGATTTGCAGTGGGGTGATCCCATTGAAATCCCCCACCGCTATGCTATCGCCATGGCTTTTGCACAGGACTTGAACCTCATACGCACCGGCGGCACCCCCTTCTCGGATTTGGAGATTGGGCGGGTATATGCTTTCAGCGCTTTGGTGGCGACGCAGATAGCCACCTACATTCGCTCCTTGGGCTGGCCAGCGCGAGCTCATCACATGCGCAACTACGGCGTCCTCGTCGTGCCCGTGGCAGTGGACGCGGGTCTAGGGGAGTTGGGACGTTGCGGCTATTTGATTCATCCCCGCTTGGGGGCTAACCTGCGTCTGGTCTGCGTCACTACCGACCTGCCCTTGCAATTGGACCCGCCCGTTGATCTGGGCATTCAGGATTTCTGCAACAAGTGCCTCAAATGCGCTCACAACTGTCCCTCTGGGGCTATTCCTAAGGGGGATAAAGTAGTGGTGCGCGGTGTGCGCAAATGGCAGATTGATCCCGTGAAATGTCTGCTCTACTGGGGACATCTGAGATCGGCCTGCGCTATCTGCCAAAGCATTTGCCCCTGGTCGAAGCCGCTCACCTGGCCCCATCGCCTCGTGGCTCAGATTGCGATGCACGTGCCGCCTGCACGCCGTTTCCTTATCTGGGCCGATGATGTGGTCTACGGCGCGCGGTTCAAACCGGCTCCACCGCCTGCGTGGTCTCGTCAGGATCAGATACAGATTTAGGGAGGTCTTATCATGAAAGCAGTTCGGTTGGTCGAAGTGGGTCGCCCCTTGGAGATGCAGGAGATTCCTCGCCCGGCCGTGGGCGATAAAGACGTCTTGGTGCGCGTGAAAGCGGCGGGCATCTGCCATTCCGACGCCCACTATCGAGCGGGCACCTCGCCGGCCGGCCCCTTGCCCCTCACTCTGGGACACGAAGTCGCGGGAGTGGTGGAGGAAGTGGGGGCGCAGGTCACCAACGTGGCGGTAGGCGACAGGGTATGCCTGCACTATCTGGCGACCTGCGGCGACTGTTATTATTGCAGTACAGGCAACGAGCAGTTCTGCGTTGAGGGCGCGATGATCGGCAAGCACCGGGATGGCGGCTACGCGGAGTATATCGTCATGCCAGCGCGCAGCGTGGTGCCTTTGCCTGCGGAGATCAGTTTCGAGGCGGGGGCTGTGCTGATGTGTTCTTCGGCGACTTCGTTCCATGCTTTGCGCAAATCGAGACTGAGGCCGGGCGAGACGGTGGCCGTCTTCGGCGTTGGGGGACTGGGCATGTCGGCCATTCAAATTGCTCGTGCTTTTGGGGCTTTGGAAGTCTACGCCGTGGACGTGAATGAGAGTAAGTTGCGCCTGGCCGAGAGGTATGGCGCTATCCCGGTCAATGCCCTCAAGGCCGATGCTGTGGACGAGATTTTGCGCTTGAGCGGGGGCAAAGGAGTGGATGTAGCTCTCGAGTTGATTGGATTGCCCCAGACGATGGAGCAGGCAGTGCAGTCCCTGGGCGTGTTTGGTCGCGCCGTGTTGGTGGGCATCACCGATAAGCCCTTTGAGGTGGATTCATACCGGGGTCTCCTGGGCAAGGAGGCGGAGATCATCGGCTGTTCTGACCACTTGCTCCAGGAGTTGCCCCTGCTTATCGAGTTTGTGCGCCGGGGCAAGTTGGACCTCTCCGACGTGGTCACGCGCACTATACCCTTGGAGGCGGAGGCGATAAACAGCGCGCTGGATGCCCTGGAGCAGTTCGGCGGGGAGGTGCGCACGGTGATCACGCCGTAGGTCGGGTTGCCAACGCAACCCTTCGATCTCGCGGAGTTCAACTCCGCGAGATCGCAAGAGGTCGGCACTGTCTCGGACTCGTGGGTCGGGTAGCTGGCCTGACCCACATGGCACTGGGTTTAAGCCTTCAGGGCCTGCTCCAGGTCGTCCAACAGGTCCTCTACCGCTTCTATGCCCACCGAGATGCGCACCAGGCCATCGCTGATACCGATGCGCGCTCGTTCTGCGGGGCTTAGCGCCCTGTGGGAGGAGTGGGCCGGGTAGAGGATGAGGGACCATACATCGCCGAGGGAGGTGGCGGGTATGCATAGGCGCAAGGACTCGAAAAAGCGAAACACTTGCTCCTGGCTGGCATCGGCCAGCTCGAAGGCCACGATGCCTCCGTATCCGCGGCCCTCGAACAGTTGTTGTGCCAGGTCGTGCTGGGGATGGGACTCTAAGCCTGCTTTCGACATAGAACGGATGTTTGAGCGGGTTGTACTTTAACAATCGAGCTATTGGGTGTATACTTGGCCTCAAGCCTATAGAAAGGAGGCGAAGCCATGGATACACCCCAAGCCGAGCGAATGGGTGAGGCCCTTGTGGCCATACAGCCGCGCCAGAT
>JACIWR010000140.1 GCA_014360845.1 Anaerolineae bacterium | reverse complement strand
GCGACGCAGGGTTCGGCGGAGAAGGCCAAGCGTCCCGTGGCAGCCATTCTGAAATACCTGACCCTGCTCAACGACCAGATTCTGGAGGCTTTCCCGCCGGGCACGGTGCCGCCGGTGGAGGAGGTGACCCTGCGCTCCGCCGCCGAGATGGAGCCCTACCTGCGCGAGCCGTTGAGCCCCGGCTGGAAGCCGGTCTACGGGTTGCCCAAAATCGGCCAGTAGTCTGCTGCGCTAAGGTGCGACGCGTTTCGAAAGGGCGTCGCACCTTGCCTCGGGTGGAGGACGGTGATGAAGTACGGTGTCTGCAACTGGATTTTCGGCGATGAGCCGCTGGAAGAAACCGCATCCCGTTTGAGCGCCTTGGGCTACGATGGGGTGGAGCTGAAAGGCGACCTGGAGCTCTACGATCCTGTTCAGGTAAAAGCGCTGCTGGCCGATCATGGCCTCCGGGTTCTCTCCCTCACGCCCCAGGATGTGGATTTGCCCCATCCGGATGCCAGCGAGCGGGGCAAGGCGGTGGATTATTACCTGCGTCTGCTGGATTTCGCCGCCGCTCTCGATTGTCCCCTGGTCTGTTGCCATGGAGCGGTGGGACGGATTCGGCCCCTGACCACGTATGAGCAGGAGTACGTGAATTTCGTGGTCGGTGTGCAGCGCATCGCGGCGCGGGCGGGGGAGATGGGTCTGCGCATCGCCATGGAAGTCCTCAACCGCTACGAGTCCCATCTGCTGAACACGGCAGCCCAGGCCATGAACTTCATCGCCGACGTGGGCGCGTCTAACGTGGGACTTCTGCTCGACGCTTATCATATGAACATCGAGGAGGCGGACCTGCGCAGTGCCCTCTTGACCGCGGGCGAGCGCCTCTTCCTGTTCCACGCCGCCGACTCCAACCGGGCCAGCGTTGGCCGCGGCCACACCGATTTCCTGGGCCTCATGCGCACGTTGCAAAGCATCGGCTACGATGGAGCCATCATCGTGGAGTGCACCGCCTCCGGCCCTGACCCCTTCACCCCGGTGAAAGGTGATGGTTGGCGGGAGGAAGTGACGCAGTACGTGGCGGAGTCCATCAAGATGTTGAGGATGTACGAGGAAATCGCAAGTCAGGGGAGCTGAAAGGGGGACTCAGGGGCACTCGGGGGAACTCAGGGGCACTCAGGGGAACTCAGGGGCACTCGGGGGAACTCAGGGGCACTCGGGGGAACTCAGGGGAACTCGGAGGAAATCGGAGGGAGTCATGTTATTGGGGTTTAATGGGGCGACGACGATGAGAGCCTCTTTGCCGCAGGACATCGCTGCCGCCGCCGAGGCGGGGTTCAAGGCTCTGGAGATTTGGGCGGCAAAGATGGACGATTATCTGACCGGACACAGTGTGGCAGAACTAAAGGCGCTGTTCGCGGCGCACGGGGTGCAGCCGGTCAGCATCAACTCCATTGAGTTCATCACTTTCCGTCCGCCGGAGGAGTACCAGCAGATCAAGGCCCGCTGCCGCCAGTTGTGCCAGTTGGCCCAGGCGCTGGACTGTGACAAAATTGTCGTCGTACCCAGTCCTATACCGGAGGGCGGCGCGACAGAAGAGGAAATCCGCGCCGAGAGCGTGCGCGTGTTGCGCCAGTTGGCGGACATCGCCAAGCCTTACGGGGTGAACCTGGCTTTCGAGTTCCTGGGTTTTCCCTGGTGCTCGGTACGCACCCTGGGCCAGTGTTACGACATCGTCAAAGAGGTCAATCGGTCCAACGTGGGACTGGTGATTGACACCTGCCATTTCTACGCTGGCGGCTCGGACCTGCGCGACATCGAGCGGGTGCACGCGCCCAAGCTGCTCATTTTCCACATCAACGACGTGGAAGACCGCCCCAAGGAGACCATTGAAGACGCGCACCGTCTGCTGCCCGGTGAGGGTGTCATCCCGCTGGATGATATCCTGGTGCGGCTGAGTCACATTGGGTATGATGGGCTGTGTTCCATTGAGCTTTTCCGCCCCGATTATTGGGAGCGCGATCCGGTGGAGCTGGCTCGCGCGGCGCGACAGGCTACGCTGGAGGTACTCGAGCCCTACTTTCGGGTGGAGTAGTCGCCGTCTGTAGCGTCGCCCCTGGGGGACGAGGTCGTCGGGAGCGGGCGCCGGCGCTACTGCCATTGACAAACTTCAGGAGAGGTGATACACTAGAAATGGCGCGGTCTGACGAGTTTTCGCCGGACGAAAACAACGTTCTGAGACCGCCCATGGTGATTTTCCGCAAAGGGGGTGATGCCCAGGAGCAAAGAAGCTGTGGCGCTAAAGTGTTGGTGAGCTGTGGAACTCACCGCAGGTGACTGCTTAACAACGAAATGAGGAGGAGAAAAATGCGAAGAAGCACGCTTTTCACTGTCATTGGCCTGACGGTAATACTGGCTTTGGTGCTTGCTGCTTGCCAGCCAGCAACGGTTGAGGTCACGCGCGTGGTGCAGGAGAAAGTCGAAGTCACGCGCATCGTGGCCGGCACCCCGGTAGTAGAAGTAGTCACCGCCACGCCAGAGCCCCAGGTGGAGCTGCCCACCGAGATCACCATGATAGACACCAACTCCGGGGCTAACTTCCAGTGGTACTGGCAGAACCAAGTCATCCCCGCCATCGAGGAGCAGTTGGGGATCAAGGTCAACTACGTGGTCTCCAAAGAAGCAGAGCTATTGGAGCGCATGAAGGCCTGGGAGCCGGGCAAGGGTGACGCGCACCTGCTGTTCGTCAAACCGGAGACAATCCCCAACGCCCTGGACGCGGGCATCGAGCTGGAGACCCTCTATCCCGATAAGACCGATGTTATCCCCAACATCGAGAAATGCCCCAAGGCCTATCTGGAGACGGTCTTGGGCGTCCCCATTGAGGGCAAGGGCGCGCTTTACTGGAGAAGCCAGTACGCCCTGATCTACAACTCCGAGTACATCAAGGACCCGCCCACCTCCTGGAAGGAGTTCTACGAGCGACGGGAGGAGTGGAAGGGGCACATCGGCATCGTGCGCCCAGACGCCAAGTCCGGTTCGTCTTACCGCATCCCCTACAGCTTCTTGAACGCCTTCGTGGATATGGTGGACGAGGAGGGCAAAGCCATCCCCTTGGAGGAGCTGCAGCAGACCCAGGAGTGGCAGGATGCCTGGGCCAAGCTGACGGATTTCTACACCTACGCCAAGCTGCCCCTGCCGGCCGAGCCACCCAACATGTTTGAGGACTTCAACGCGGGCGATACCTGGATCAGCTTCTACGCCATGGACTATGCTCTGTGGTCCCGTCACCAGGGCACCATGCCCCCCACCATCAAGGCCGGTTTCCTGGAAGAGGGTATGGCCGCCGGTTCCGATGGCTACCTGATCGTGCCCGCCGGCATCCCGGAGGAGTACAAGCCCGTGGTCTACAAGGTGATCAACTTCCTGCTCTCCGATGACCAGCAGATTCGCTTGATCACCACCATGTGGCAGTACTGCGGCACCGACATCTGGGACAAAGTGCCTGGCGTGGTGTGGGATACCATCCCGCCATGGGAGAACATGGAGCCCTCCCGCCTGCGCATTGGCAACAGCGAAGTCAAGAACTACATCAAGGAATTCGGTCCGGATTTGCTCGTGCCCAAAGAATAGCTTGGACCTGCCAGTTAGCGCTTCTCAGGGAGGCCCGCACAGGGCGTGATGGCCCGGCTGTGGGCCTCCCTGCCCTAATGATGTACCAACGATCTCGTGGGGTTCAACGCCGCGAGACCGCGCGAGAGAATCACAAGAAAGGTGTACTCGTCTATGAGACGTGGCTCTGAACTTCGATCCTCGCTGGTCACCCTGCTGATGCTGCTGCCCGGACTGGCCGGTTTCTTTGGCCTCTTTTTCTATCCGATGATGGTCACGGTGGTGCGCAGTCTGCGGCCGGAGGGGCAGCAGGTGGGCTGGACCCTGGAACACTACATCACTTTTTTGCGGGAACCCAGGGCGCGGGAGGTCATCGTTCTCACCTTCGTGCTTTCCATCTCCTCCACCCTGTGCTCCATCTTGTTCAGCGTACCTCTGTGCCTGGTCTTGCGCCAAAAGCTGCGGGGGCACCGTTTCTTCCGCCTGACGATGCTCATCCCCCGGGTGGTGCCCGGCCTGATAGGTGCGCTGGGCCTGCTGTTGCTGTTCGGTTCGCGGGGCTGGGTGAATTTGTTTCTAATCCAGTTTGTGCCGTTTATTGATGAGCCGGTACGCATCAACTACACCATTCCTGGCCTCATTCTGTTTTATACCTGGCTGTATTTCCCTTTTACCTCGGTGACCACCCTGTCCACTCTGGAAAGCCTTGATCCCTCTATTGAGGAGGCAGCCGACGTGGCCGGGGCTAATCGCTGGCAGGTGTTGCGGCATATTGTCATTCCCCTGATTATGCCCGGTATCCTGGCCGGATCGGTGCTCACTTTCATGGCTGCCTTCGGAGCTTTCAGCATTCCCCTGGTCGCCGGTGGGAATTACCGGCCCTTGTCGGTGGAGATTTACCGGCAGATTGATTTCACCCCGGCCCGCTGGTCGGCGGCCAGCGCCAGAGCCATGATCATGGCCGCGCTACAGGTGGCGTTTTTGACCGTTTACATGCGCATTCTCAGGAGGCCGACCGTATGAAACTCCTCCGCCCCTACTTCAAAGCTGTGGTGAACGCCCGTAAGCTGCTCGTTTAT
The DNA here is from genome assembly GCA_014360845.1 of Anaerolineae bacterium. Classification (GTDB taxonomy): domain Bacteria; phylum Chloroflexota; class Anaerolineae; order JACIWR01; family JACIWR01; genus JACIWR01. Next base: position 5,338 of record JACIWR010000140.1, on the reverse strand, counting down.
ACTTTTCTGTTGTGCTTCGCCTTGCTGATCTACATGCCTTTTTTGATGATCGCCCTCAAATCCATTGGCCGGGGGTGGTTTGGTCGCCTGTGGCTGCCACCTGAGCTTACCCTGGACTGGTACCGGTGGGCTGTGGAGGTGACCAATATACCCGAGATCACCAAGAACACCTTGATCATCGCCGCTTTGGCCGTGGCCATGAGCACGCTGATCGGCATTCCTACCGGTTGGGCCTTTGGTCGGCGGAAGATTCCCGGCAAAGAGTTGCTGATGTCCATGATCCTCCTGCCGCGCATGATCCCGCCCATCGCCTACGCCCTGGGCGTGGCCCAGATTTTCTACCGCCTGCATCTGATCAATACCCACTTCGGGGTGGCCCTGGCCCACGTGGCTATTTGCGCCCCTTATGCCATCCTGGTGCTCTCCGCCACTTTCGAAGGGCTAGACGAGCGGGTGCTGGAGGCGGCAGCGGTGTGTGGAGCCAATCCCTTGCGCACTTTCTTCCACGTGATTCTGCCCCTCATCCTGCCGGGCATCCTTTCTTCGATGATTTTCACCTTCACCACCTCGTATAACGAATTCACGCTGACGCTGATGACCTACGGCAAGGACACCATCACCCTGCCCGTGCGCACTTACATCGCCATGGGCGAGGGCTATTGGGAGGTGACCAGTGCCATGAGCATCATCCTGGTCATCCCTTCACTGATTGTGCTGTTCATGATCCAGAGACAGGTAGCGCCGGAGAAACTGGTGGGTGGCTTCAAGGGAGTGTGATGATTTCTGAGCGAGGCGGTGCGGTGATAGGGGAAAGGGAGTTGGTTTTAGCTCCTAACGGCATCCCCGTCAGCCTGCGGCCTTATTTCCAGGAGTACACCCTGGAGAAGCTCGATCCAGAGCGCGACGCTTTCACTATCATCGAGCGCACCCTGGCTTTCGGATGCCAGCCTGAGGTACGATGGCTGTTTGCCCGCTACGGACGGGAGCGGGTGCGCCAGGCCGGCTCGGCTCTACTGTCCCGTCGCCGCTTCCGTCTGTGGGTAAACTACCTGGACGTCCGCAATTACCGTCAGCGGAGGCGCGGCGCATGGCCTTACTGACAAACCCCCGCGGGCTCATAATCCAGGACGGCGAGTTGCTCAACGCCCGATTGGGGTATCAGGAAGCGTTTGCCTTTACCCCGCTTCGCGGCCAGCCTTTCTACCTCTTCTCGGCTGAGGGCAAAATCTATGCTTCATTGGCGGGTGAGACCGTTGCTCTGGATTATGATGAGGTAGCCCACTATGGGTGTTGCAGCGCCGCCCGGTTGAATCCGATCAAGGCGGAGAACATGCTCTCTTTCTTCGCCCGGCGCGATTCCCACTGGTTCTATGTCGAAGCCGGAATCTATGCGGGGTAAGGTGTAAGGTGCGTCGCACCTGAAGGCGCGATCACGAGAATGAGGAGTCAAGAAGACCTATGGTAGCAGAACTGACCGACTGGTTTGAGCGGGTTCCCAAGGTGGAGCTTCATCTGCACCTGGAAGGGGCCATTCCCTATGACGCCCTGTGGGAGCTGATCCAGAAATACGGTGGCGACCCTGCTGTCCCCAATCTCGAAGCACTGCAGCGCAAGTTCGCCTACAAAGACTTCCCGCATTTCATCGAGACCTGGATATGGAAGAACCAGTTCTTGCGTGAGTATCAGGATTTCACCTACATCGCAGAGGCGGTGGCGCGGGATTTGGCGCGACAAAACATCTGGTACGCCGAAGTGTTCTACTCGCCGCCGGACTTCGCCCGTCACGGCCTGGAGACGCAGAAGTTGACAGAAGCTATCCGCGCCGGACTCGACCGCGTTCCGGAGGTGGAGGTGGCGCTGGTGGCCGACCTGGTACGGGATTTCGGGCCGGAGAGGGCCGCCGTGACCCTGACCGAGGTGGCCGAGGTGAAGGACCTGGGCGTGATCGGTGTGGGAATTGGGGGCTCGGAACAGGATTTCTCCCCGGAGCCCTTTGCGGAGGTCTACGAGCGAGCGCGACAGTTGGGCTTTCACACCAGTGCCCATGCCGGTGAGGCGGCGGGCGCAGCCAGCATCTGGGGCGCTATTCGCAGTCTACGGGTGGAGCGCATTGGACACGGCACTCGCGCGGAGGAAGACGAGTCCCTGCTCGATTATCTCGCCGAGCAGAGGATTCCTCTGGAAGTATGTCCCATCTCGAACGTGCGTACCGGAGTGGTGAACTCGATTCAGGAGCACCCACTGCGGCGCTACTTCGAGCGGGGGATAGTGATCACCATCAACACCGACGATCCCAAGATGTTCGGCAACTCCCTGGCCGAGGAGTACCGGCTGCTGGAGCAGGAGCTGGGCTTTTCGCGGGATGAAATACGCTCCCTGATCCTGCAGGGTGTTCGCGCTTCGTGGCTCCCGGAGGAGAAGAAGCAGCGATTGATAGATGCCATCTGTGAGGACCCGGCCTGGCAGGAAGATAATGCGGCCGGCCGAGGGTGAACCCTTTGCCCGCGGCTCCTGCGGGACTTTCGCTCAGGGCGGCCTCGCCAGGGCCGACGGGAGAAAAGGTTGCAACTACGTCTCAAGATTCTGACCGGAGGAATGGCAAATATGCCCGATTACATGATTGAACTGCGCAACGTGACCAAACGCTATGGCCCTATCGTGGCCAACGATCACATCAACCTGAGCATTCGCCGGGGCGAGTTGATGACCCTTTTGGGGCCGTCGGGTTGCGGCAAGACCACGGCCCTGCGTTGCATCACCGGTCACAACATCCCCGATGAGGGCGAGGTGTGGATAGACGGCAAAGACGTGACCAACGTGCCTACCCACAAACGGGAGCTGGGCATGGTCTTTCAGAACTTCGCCCTCTTCCCGCATATGACCGTCTTCGAGAATGTGGAGTTCCCACTGATGATCCGGGGTCTGAACAAAGCCGAGCGGCGGGAGCGAGTCATGGAAGCGTTGCGCTTGATCCGCATGGAGGGTTACGAAAAGCACTATCCCCGCCAAATATCGGGAGGTCAGCAGCAGCGCGTCGGTCTGGCTCGTGCCCTGGTCTACCGTCCCAAGGTGCTGCTGCTGGACGAGCCCCTCTCGAACCTGGACGCCAAGCTGCGCGAGGAGATGCGTTTCGAGATTCGCGACTTGATTGATCGCCTGGGGATCACGGCGGTGTACGTCACCCACGACCAGGCGGAGGCCCTGGCCCTCTCGGACCGGGTGGCGGTGATGAATGCGGGGCGCATTGAGCAGGTGGGCACGCCGGATGAGATATACGATAGCCCCAAATCCCGCTTCGTGGCCGATTTCATCGGGCTCTCGGACTTCGTGGAGGGGACGGTAGCCGCCGTGCATTCCGACCAGGAGCGCGCCGTCATTCGCGTTGGCGGGTTGGATATATCTATTTGCGCCAGGCCGGATATATCGTCTCCGGGTGAGAAGGTATTGCTTTTCATCCGCCCCAATAACGTGGAATTGTTGCCGGCCTCCCACGAGGGCGGACAAAATATCTTCTCCGGCGTGGTGCACAAAATGACTTACCTGGGTGATCGCGCCGATTATCGCATCATCGTGGAGGATGAACTGCAACTACGGGTGCAAACCGATGGCAAAATCCGCTTCCACGAAGGGGAGAACGTGAAGGTGCACTTGCCCATCGAGCATTGCCGGGTGATTGTGGAGTGATACATGGCAGAATCGCAGAAGATGTACGACGTTGTTTTCTTAGGTCATTACACCAAGGACACCATTGTCTCCGCTGCGGGAACCAGAGTCGTTGATGGCGGTGCCTGCAACTACGGGGCTAATGTGGCGGCCCGGATGGGATTGCGGGTGGCCGTCGTCACCCGGCTGGCCGAGGAGGACTTTCACGTGGTGGAGGCGCTCCAGCAACTCGGGGTGGACGTCTTTGCGCGTGCCACGCCCCATTCCACGTGTCTGCGCCTGGAATATCCCACATCCAACGTGGACGAACGGGTCATTTATGTGACGAGCACGGCGGGGCCCTTCACGCCCGCCGAAGTTGAATCCCTGCAAGCGCGGGCTTTTGTCATCGGTGCCTCTATGCGCGGCGAGGTCGGGCTGGATGTCATCGAGGAGTTGGGGCGGAAAGACGCGTTGCTCGCCGCCGACGTGCAGAGCTTCATCCGCGTGAATAGCAACGGCGTTCTCGTCCCCGAACCGTGGCCGGAAAAGCACCAGGTAATGGCTCACCTGGATGTGTTGAAAACCGACGCCGTGGAAGCAGAACTGCTCACCGGTGAGACGGACATCAAGGTTGCCGCGCAGATGATCGCCGACCTGGGTCCCCAGGAAGTGGTGATCACCCATCGCAACGGCGTACTGGTCTACGCTGACGGACAGTTCCATGAGGCGGGCTTTTTCCCCGCCCAACTGGTGGGGCGCAGCGGGCGCGGTGACACCTGCATCGCTTCTTACGTGTCCAAGCGACTGAGTGCATCCCCGGCCGAGGCCATTATCTGGGCAGCGGCGGTAACCAGCTTGAAGATGGAGGCCGAGGGGCCTTTCCGCCGGGAGATAGGTGAGGTTGAGGACCTGATACGGCGGAAGTACAGTTGAAATCACCTGGACAGGGTGACGTTACGGAAGCGCACCTTGTGAGGAAAAGGCAGTTGACAACCTCGCCGGGGCGTGGTACAATATCGCCGCCAGTTCACATGGGGGGAGTGAACCCGGTTTCTCGCCACCCCTGGTGTTTTTGCTTCTTGTTTCCCCTGGGGGGTATTGCCCCTGTTACTACACCGATCACCTTCGGGCAAACTCATTCGAACGACGGAAAAAAAATATCTTCTCAATAATTTGGGGTAGGGGCAGGTCTTGCACCTGCCCGCCTGGGCGACCGCAAGGGTTCGCCCCTACATTTTGAGAAGATACGGAAAAAATATCTCGTGACGAGCTCAGAGCAGGGCCTGCGAAGACGCTGGTGGTCTCAGGCTCGCTTTGAGCACCAGAACAGAAAGGACCTTATCCCTCGTGGCTCGGACGTGGTGAGTCTGAGCCAAGCTGAAGGATCATCCGGTACGGGAGACTGCCCGTAAGTGACAATACAATCTAAAGCCTAATCTCCCTGGTGGAGAGCGGGGGACCCAATTCTTTGGGGTGAATCTCGTGCAAACGAGTAGGGATCCTTCCTGACCGAACCCGTCAGCTAACCTCGTAGGCAGTAGGAAGAGCAAAGGACTGTCGCAGTTGCAGGGCATCGGCTGGCTTGGTGCCACTCTGCCTACGACAGTCCTTTGTTTGCCGCTTAGGCGGCCTGCGCAGCAGGTCGGGGGGTGTGGGGGGTGTCCCCCCACAACTCTCTTTTTCCTCCACCCAG
>JACIWR010000014.1 GCA_014360845.1 Anaerolineae bacterium | reverse complement strand
GCAGCAGGGGCGACGCACTGCCAGCCCCTAACGCAGTGGGGGTGCGGTGACGGCTTCGCCAGCCATTGGTTATCCGGGCAGGCTGGAAAGCCTGCCCGGCTCTTCCTGAGTCTTAACTCAACTTCTCGATGGTGGGCTTCAAGTCTAACTCGGCAATCAGTTCCTCGATTTCCTCCGTGGTCAAGGGCCGCCCCTTGCCCGCCAGAGCCACCAGGGCCGCCTCCATGACGTTGGTGCCGAAAGAACGACCCTCCAGGCGCGGGGTGGTGGTCACCAGGTAACGCACGCCTCGTTCGCGCAGCAATTCCACATCGGCAGGGGTGGTGGTGTTGGTGACCACTGTCTTTCCCTCCAGCCGATCCGGGATGTGGCGCTTGATGTAGTTGAAATCACCGGCGATTACGGTGGCCCACTGGTAGTACTTGCCCCAGCGAGGGACGATATCGTATTGCTTCTCGCCGGTGGGATAAATCATGCTCAGCGGCAAGTAGCCGATGATGGGCAACAAAATGCGGGCCAAAATCTCTAAATTGCGGATGCCGCGTACCGGGATGGGCAATCCCAGGCCAAACATGAGATCGCAATAGACGGTGTTGTATCCGGCCTCATCGAAGGAGAGGGCCATCCCAAAGCGATCGGCCGCGGAGGTGATCATCGCCCGCTTGGGGGCGATTTCGGACCCGATCTCGCGCTCCACAAATTGCATCACCCGCCGCTCCAGGGTATGCTTCAGTCCGCCACCGTCCACGACGGGGGTGTGTTTGACGCCGGCCACCAGTTTGAGCGCCTGACGTAACGGATAATGCCGGTCCCGCACCTGCAGGGTGAGATCAATCCCCCCCACGCCGAAAGCATCAACCCGACCGTCTAATTCGTTGTAGAGTTGGGTAGCCTTGGCCACGTCGCCGTCCGTGCCAATGCGCTCAATAAGCATCGGCTGGCCCAGCAAAGTGACCTCGACCCGGTGGTCGCGCTGTACGCTACCCAGGCTGACACTCACTACTCGTTTCCGCTTCAAGTTCGCATCTCCTCCGTTTTATCACGCCTCAGATGGCGAATCCCCTGCGCTCCGGCCACGATGACCTCCGTCGCCAAAGCCAAGAACAGCCCGTGTTCAACGATGCCCGCCCGGGCTTCCAGTTTCCTCGCCAGTTGCCACGGGTCCGCTATCGGCCCAAAGTGGCAATCCAGAATCCAATTGCCCTGATCGGTCTTCAAGGGATGGCCTGCGCCATCCTGACGTAGAACCACCCGCGCTCCCAGCGATTCCACAAAAGCGGCCTGCGAACGCCAGCCAAAAGGGACGACTTCCACCGGGAGCGGGCGGTGAGTACCCAGCGCGGGCGACAGTTTAGACTCATCCACGACGATTATCTCGCGGCGGCTGGCCTGGGCGACGATTTTCTCGCGCAGCAGCGCGCCCCCACCACCTTTGATCAGGTTCAAATCCGGGTCCACCTCATCCGCGCCATCAATGGTCAAGTCAATGACGGGGTGCTCATCCAGCGTGGTCAGCGGGATGCCTAATTGCCGCGCTTCGTGCTCCACCTGGGTGGAGCAAGGCACGCCGAGGATGTTCCGCAACTGCCCGTCGCGCAGCATTTGGGCGATGCGGCGTAAGGCGAAGGCAGCCGTGCTGCCGTGGCCCAGCCCTATCACCATCCCCGATTCCACGAAGCTTACTGCCAGCTCGCCGGCCTGACGCTTAAGTGCGGCGATTTGCATTGTCACCTTGTTTGTTCCTCTCCGGCTGAGATAACACGCGCTTTTTCCAAAACGACGTCATTATAGCACAAGCCTGCGCGGCGGGCAACCGAAGCTACGTCGGGGCCAGGGCTTTTCAAAGAATTGACTAGGTGACAGTCACCCCCGATCTGCCGGTGAGAAAGACGCTCAGGGAGCCGTATCTTGCCATCTTTGGCGAGCCTCCCGTGCCGAAAAGGTGACTGTCACCTGGCCTGCGTCAGAATATTGAAAAGCCTTGCGTCAGGGGTGCGCTTCAGTTTGGGGACAGCCCCGTAGCAGCCGACCGCTGCTGCGTCCTGAGCTCCGACAAAAGGCTGCGCCCTGAGCGAAGTTGGGGTAGCCGCGCTTTCCATAGCGGCCGACGCCTCCCAGCACTGCGAAGGCACACTGTCGTGACTAGGGTTGCGCTACCACATTCTGGGGGGATGGGAGAGGTCTCCGAGACCAGGGCACAGCAGCAACTCGCCCCCAAAGTGAAATACACCCTACGTCGGGACAAACCTCCAAACTCGCCCCAGAACTGACGCACACCCGATGGTAGCTACGCCGGTTGCGCCCCAAACCATAATGAAGTAAAATAACCCGAAGTGAGGGGGATAAGAGCCAAGAAAGAGCCCTTCCCCCCCATCCATCGAAGATTCTGGAGACAAACATGGGTTCTGAACCAAGAGCGCGAAAAAGCGCGCTGGCGGTCAATTTAGGTCTGGCCGCCAACATCTTGCTCGCCGCACTAAAAACCGCTATCGGCATTCTGGGCCACAGTCCGGCCCTCCTCGCCGACGGCATCAACTCCACCTCCGATGTGGCCTATTACATCGTGGTCAGCGTGTTCATGCGTCTGGCCCGCAAGCCTCCCGATCATGAACACCCCTACGGGCACAGTCAACTGGAGAGCATCGGCGCTCTGGTGGTGGGGTCCTTCGTCATCACCACGGCCGTGGCCATCTTCTGGAACGCGGTCAACGACGTGTACGACCTCCTGGTCGGACAGGGGGATTTCAGCGGGGCGGCGCTCGGTGCTTTGGGCGTGGCCCTGTTCACCATAGCCCTCAAGATAGGGCTGACCATCTTCACCCGACGGCTGGGGCAGCAGACGGGCAATGCGGCCGTGTTGGCCCTGGCCTACGATCACCGCAACGACATGTTCTCCGCCTCGGCAGCCGCTGTGGGCATTTTCCTCGGTCGGATGGGCTATCCCTGGGTAGACCCTCTGGCCGGAGGATTAGTGGCCCTGGTCATCCTGCGCACAGGCATAGAAATCCTGCGCGCCTCCTCAGAGGATTTGATGGACACCGTGCCCGGCCAATCGCTGGCCCAGCAGATCAGGGACCTGCTCAAGCCTTTGCCCGCCGTGAAACAGGTGGAAGAGATTCACGCCCACCGTTTTGGACCCTTTCTGGTGGTCAACATCACCATCGGCATTGACGGGTCGTTAAGCGTAGCGGCTGGCGACCGCATCGCCTCCCAGGTGGAGCAAATCCTCTGCGAGAACATCGAGTTCCTGCGCCGGGTCTACGTCCACTACCACCCGGCCAACGCCTCCGCGGCGCAGCTCACAGCGTCTCCAGGTAGCGATTTAACTCCCAGTCGGTAACCTGGATGCGGTATTCGTCCCACTCGGTGCGTTTGGCCCGCGTAAACGCCTGGTACGCGTGCTCCCCCAGCGCCTGCTGTATCACCTCATCCCGATCTAACTCGTTCAGCGCCTCTTCTAAAGTGCCCGGCAGTGTGATGATGTGCTGTTCGCGCAAGCGCGAATCGTCGAAATGATACACATCCTCTTCCACCGGCGGCGGCGGTTCTAACTGGCGGCGGATGCCGTCCAAGCCGGCCATGAGCATGGCAGCAAAGGCCAGATACGGGTTAGCGCTGGGATCAGGACAGCGTAGCTCGGCGCGGGCGGAGGTGCTGTGCCCGGGCAGGTAACTGGGGATGCGGATCAGCGCCGAACGGTTGACGCGCGCCCAACAGACGTACACCGGGGCTTCGTAGCCGGGGGTCAGGCGCTTGTAGGAGTTCACCGTGGGCGCGACCACGGCGGCCAGAGCACGAGCATGGGACATCTGTCCAGCGATGAAGTGGTAGGCCAGAGGCGAGAGGTGATAGCGATCGTGGGCGTCAAAGAAAGCGTTTTCACCCTCCAGGGTGAACAGGCTCTGATGGGTATGCATCCCCGAGCCGTTGATGCCAAAAATGGGTTTGGGCATAAAGGTGGCGTACAAATCGTGGGCGGCGGCGATGGCTTTGATGGTGTAGCGCATGGTGATCACGTTGTCGGCGCTGGTCAGCGCCTCGGTGAAACGAATATCTATCTCGTGCTGACCGGTGGCCACCTCGTGATGGGCCATCTCCACCTGCATGTCCATGGCCTGCAAGGCGGTGATAATGTCACCGCGCACGGCTGAGGCCAGATCGCGGGGGGAGAAGTCGAAATAGCCACCCACATCGTGAGGTACGGGGCGCAGCGGCTGCCCATCCCTTTTGAACAGGAAAAACTCCATCTCCGGCCCGGTGTTGTAGATGTAACCCATATCCCTGGCCTGGGCCAGCGCCTTTTTGAGAATGTAGCGCGGGTCGCCAGGGAAAGGCTGACCATCGGGGCGATAAACGTCGCAGATAATGCGCGCGCGGCGACGTTCCGGCGGCTCCCAGGGTAGCACGCAATAGGTGCTTATGTCTGGACGCAGCACCATATCGCTCTCGCAAATGCGCGCGAAGCCCTCAATGGATGAGCCGTCGAACCAGACCCCTCTGTCCAGAGCGTCGGCCAGTTGAGCGGCGGGTATGGTCACGCTCTTCAACGTACCCAGGATGTCGGTGAATTGCAGGCTGATGAACTGCACTCGTTCATCCTTAACTCGTTGCAATAGCTCCTTAGTATCCATGTTCACATCCTTTCCTGAGCCCTCCAAGGGTGCAGCAGGTCCAGGTCAAAACAAAAAGGGCACAAATCATGTGCCCTGAAGGACGTCATTGTGCTAAGGGCTCGTGATGACGCCCCGGCTGAGGTCAGCCGGCCCCGCTTTGTGCCCCTCCAATGCGACCAGAAACCATCTGCAGTCGGCGATATGAGCCCCACCCCGCGGCGGCAGTGGACAATGATGACGGTATAGGGCCTCCCAATGCACGGCGAAGGAGTTAGCTTTCTTTGGCCTGATGGGCCAGGATGATGGCCTCCGCCACTTCCTTCATCGGCTTGCGAGTGTTCATGCTCATCTTCTGAATCTTGCGGAAGGCTTCTGCTTCGGTCAGCCCCTGGGTATCCATCAGGATGCCCTTGGCGCGATCCACAAATTTGCGGGTCTCCAGCGCCTGTTTCAGATCGCCTACCTCCTGCTCCAGGGCGCGGAACTCGCGGAAGCGAGCCAGGGCTACCTCAATGGCCGGGGCCAGGTCGGACTCCTGAAAAGGCTTGACGATGTAGCCGGCTACCCCGGCTTCCTTGGCCCGCTCGACCAGGTCGCGTTGGCTGTAAGCGGTAAGCAGCACCACGGGGGCAATACGTTCTGCCGTCAGGATGGACGCCGCCTCGATGCCGTCCATGTCCGGCATCTTGATGTCCATGATGACCACATCAGGACGCAGCTCCCGGGCCAGGTTGACCGCACTGCGGCCGTCGCCTACCTCCCCGACTACCAGATAATCCAAGTTGGTGAGCATCTCCCGCAAATCTTTGCGGATGAGAGACTCGTCGTCTGCTATGATGACCCGTGTTCGTTCCAAAGCTACTTACCTCCTAATGGTTGTTTAGGAAAGCGGACAATGGCCCGCACGCCACGACCGTTGAGCAATTCAAATTCACCGCGTAGATCATCCTGCACCAGGGTGCTCACGATCTGAAGCCCCAGGCTCTCCACCTGTTCCAGCGAGAAATCCGGAGGCAACCCCTGCCCATCATCAATCACCGCGATCTCCACCTGATCGCCCTGATCTTCCAGACGAATGGTGATCTTGCCCCCCGGCAGCCGCGCGTAGCCGTGCTCCACAGCGTTTTGCAAAAGCTCATTGATTACCAGGGCGCAGGCCGTCGCCTGCTGAGCCGGCAGGTAAATACTGGGCCCTTCCAGGGCCAAGGTGATCCCTTTCGTCGGATCCAGAGTGCCTTCCTGCGTCTGCTGAATAATCCGCCGACTGACCTCGCGGATGTTGATGGCCTGGGAGCTGTGTTGAGAGAGAAAGTCGTGCACCACAGCGATGCTGAGCACCCGATTGACGCTATCCTCCAGCACGCGACGCCCCTCTTCGGAGGCGACGCGCCGGGCCTGCATGCGCAGCAGAGCGGCAATGACCTGGAGGTTGTTCTTCACCCGATGATGCACCTCCTGGATCATCGTGGTTTTGACCTTCAGCTCCTGCTCTTTGCGACGCTCCTCCGTCTCGTCGTGGATGGTGAGGATCGCGCCCACCAATTTGGCCTCGGTGGGGGGAGCGCCCAGCAACCAGTTCAGCTTACTGCGCCACCCGTCCTGCGCCAGGAGGGGTATCGCTTTGCGAATGAGCACCCGGTCGCCGCTCTCAGCCTCGCGCTCCTGACAACGGATCTCCTGCATGGCCTGAGTGACCATGAGCTCATCTTCGCGCTCCAGGCTGGAGATGCGCTTGTCTATCAGACTATCCAGGTACCCCAGCTTGCGATACAGGTTGGTGGCGATACCACTGGCATACCGCACGTGCCAGCCGACGTCCACCACCAAAATGCCATCGTGTTCGCCAAAGGGTGAAAGGTCCTCAGCCCCCGTGATCTGGCCTCGCAAGAGCATGTGCTGCAACTGGATAACGGCCCGCTGGAACACCCGGCTACGCCGCCGGTGCCGGACGTGCTCAATGTGGTTGCGCTCGATGCTGGCCGCGCCGATGACCACGCCCTCCCGATTGCGAATCGGATAGACCCGCCGCACAACGGGCGCGCCATTGGCGATCAACACCAGGTGACTCCGGGCGGAGCGGCCCCGCTGTAGAGCGTGAAACACATGTGGCTCCTCGCTCGGCGATACTATACGCCCTCTCAAGTCAGCGGGATAGACGGGCAAAATGGAATGGGGACGCGCATGAGCTACCACCACCGCCTCGTTCGCAGATTTGCGGCAGTAGATGAGCACATCTGCCCGGCTGATGTCCGACACGATGGGCATCTGTTTTTCGATCAGTTGCAGAAGCGCTATGTCTTCTGGTTTGAGATCTACGCATTTACAGACCACATCGTCCATGGCCGTTCAACTCTGAAGCTCCCCTTCTCGCACCGGAGTCCCTCACAAAAAGGGCACTGGTTATGAAGAATGGCCGACAGCGTACGACGACTATCGGCCATCTTGGCTGATGCGAACAGCACGGCGCTATTCGCTCCCATTTGGTCGGGGCGGCCGGATTTGAACCGGCGACCCCTTGAACCCCATTCAAGTGCGCTAGCCGGACTGCGCCACGCCCCGACGTTCTATATTATAACAAATAGCCGCTGTTTTGGCAAATTAAGTGGGCGGCGGCGTTGCGAATCTTGGGTAGCACGCCGCGCCCCTCATCCTGGCATACGGCCCAGTGGGCCCTGCTGGATTCGAACCAGCGACCAACCGGTTATGAGCCGGTCGCTCTGCCGCTGAGCTAAGGGCCCAGAAAGCGGGAGACGGGATTTGAACCCGCAACCCACGGCTTGGAAGGCCGATGCGCTACCGTTGCGCTACTCCCGCGTGTCGGGGCGGGCGGACTTGAACCGCCGACCTCGCGGTCCCAAACCGCGCGCTCTAACCGGCCTGAGCCACGCCCCGGCGCAGATAAGTATAACTTATTTGGGCAAAAACGTCAAACCGACCCTGGTCGCAAATGCCCCCAAGAATACGCGCTCAATCACTGCTTGACAAGAATGCGAGGTAGTGATAGAATATCAGCGGTTCTGGGGGATCGTCTAGCGGTAGGACAGCGGACTCTGGATCCGTAAGCCGTGGTTCGAATCCACGTCCCCCAGCCTCATCTTCACCCTCAAGTAAATACCTCAGGCGGTCGTCCCGCCCCAGACGGCGAAAGCTCCCCGTGGGAGCTTTTTGCGTTCAGGATAAAAGCTGCGTATGCTCCCCCTCCCCCAAAGGGAGTCCAGCACACGACGGCAGCAATCCTTCCTTGCCGCGCAGCCGCGCAACCCCGGTCACAACAGCCGTCGGTCGCACTATGGAAAGCGCGGCCACTCCCTGACTGTCAATGCTGAACGTAGCAGGGTTGCATTTCACTTTTGGGGCACGCATGAGCGGAGCAAGCATTCTTCGACTCCGTCCGCTCGCTGCGCCTTGGCGCTTACTTGCGGAACAATCGCAGTGCAGCCCAGGTCAGGAGTACAACGCCCAGGACAAAAAACAGTGCCCCAAGGCCCAGCCATAGCCAGTCACGACGCTCCAACTCATCGAGACACTGATCGTATCTTCTCAATAATTTGGGGTAGGGGCAGGTCTTGCACCTGCCCGCCTGGGCGACCGCAAGGGTTCGCCCCTACATTTTGAGAAGATACCACTGTTCTATCTGCACGCCACAAAGATAGCTGGCGCGTTACTACTCAGGCTAGCAGGCGCACTGTCCTCCCCAGGCTCGTAGCCCCCGTCCCGGGGGCGTCTCGGCTGAGAAAACTGCGCAAAAGACAGCGTCTTGCCGCATGGAACGTCCCCGGGACGGGGACTTGGAGCATAGGCTGAGTAGTCACCGGCGCTCATTAAACGCACGGTCAACGCTGGTGAAGGCAGAGAGACCCCCGGCAGAGGCACGGGATGGAGATAGAGAAAATTGAAGGGAATACCAACCTTCTCCTGCGCATCGGTTAACATCGCGCGTGTCGAGGACTTGATCGGCGCTCTCCTCAGGGTCTCACGCTATCTCATCCTCCATGCTCCATGTGCAACCGCTCCACATGGAATCCAGCTACCAATCTCCCATCAGGCTGAATCCAACACCTCGCGCACCTTCTTCGTCAGCTCGGCAGGGCTGAAGGGCTTCTGCAAGAAAGCGGTGCCCGAGTCCAGCACCCCGTGATGAGCAATAGCGTTACCCGTATAGCCTGAGATGTACATGATTTTCATCTCGGGGCGCAGGGCGATCAACCGTTCCGCCAGTTGGCGACCACTCATCCCCCCGGGCATCACCACATCGGTGACAATCAAGTGGATGGTCCCCTCATACTCCCGACAGACCTGCAGAGCTTCCTGACCATGGCGCGCTTCCAGCACGGTATAGCCGCTCTGGGCCAGGACCCGCCGCGCCAAATCCCGGACCACATCCTCATCCTCTACCAGAAGAATCGTCTCCCGTCCGCTCAAGGGGCTATCAGGACGCCAAGACTGCCGGGCCGAGTCGCCCTCCTCCTCGATTTGAGGCAAGTATATCTTGAAAGTAGTACCTACCCCCACCTCGCTTTCCACCTCGATATGACCACCACTCTGCTTGACGATACCGTAAACGGTGGCCAGACCCAAGCCCGTGCCCTTGCCCACATCCTTGGTCGTGAAAAAGGGCTCGAACAGATGGGACTGAGTCGCCTCATCCATCCCCACTCCGGTATCGCTTATGACCAGCATGACGTATGGCCCTGGTTGTACATCCAGATGCTGGCGCGCGTAATCCTCGTCCAGGTAGACATTTCTCGTTTCGACGGTCAGCCTGCCACCATCGGGCATGGCATCGCGAGCGTTGACCGCCAGGTTCATTATCACTTGCTCGATCTGGCCTGGATCGGCCTTCACCCGTCCCAGAGCCGGTTCCAAAGCGATGACCAACTGGATGTCTTCGCCGATGAGTCGCCGCAGCATCTTCCCCATATTGGTCACGGTGATGTTGAGGTCCAGCACCCTGGGTTGCATAATCTGCTTGCGGCTAAAAGCCAGGAGCTGGCTGGTGAGGTCCGCCGCGCGATCGGCTGCTTTTTTGATTTCGGCCACATCTCTGTACAGGGGATCACCCGGCTCCAAACTCATCAGCAAAAACTCCGAGTAGCCGATGATGGCCGTCAAAATGTTGTTGAAATCATGTGCCACCCCTCCGGCCAGACGGCCCACGGCTTCCATTTTCTGCGATTGAAGAAGCTGTTCCTCCAGTCGCTGACGCTCGGCCAGCTCCTCTTGGATGGCTTCGTACAATCGAGCATTCTGGATAGAAATGGCCGCCACATTGGCCAGGGAGGACAAAAGGTCAATGTCGTCTTGAGTATAAGCATCCAGGCGGTGACTTTGCACCTGCATCACACCGATGGTCTCTCCCTTTATCTTCATCGGCACGTAGAGCGCCGAGCGGGTGAGATCCTCTTCCAAAAGCAACTCGCCCTCGACAAAGGTACCCTTCTTCGAAAAGCCGCACGGCGTACCGGCCTTCTTCACCGCCTGGCGATAGTCAGGAATGTACAGCGGCTCACCGCTGCGCATCACCTGGTTCTGAGGGCCACGTCCATCTGCTTCCAGAGGAATAGGGGTAAGGTCAGTCACATCCAGTACTTCTTCATTGGCGACGACGTAACCTGCACGGATAAGCCGGGTCTCAGCATCGTAGAAGGAGACGATGAAACTTTCGGCATCCATCAATTCCCGCACGTGCTCGTAGATGATGTGATAAATCTCGTTCAGCTCTAGAGACTCCCCCAGGGCCAGGGCCAAGCGGTTGACGGCAATCTGCTGATCTAATAGCCGCCGCACTTGCGCCTCCACCCGTTTGCGCTCGGTGATGTCGCGGACAAACACCAGATCGGCCGGACGCCCCTGATACATGATCAGCCCTGCATTGAGTTCGACCTCTATCCTCCTGCCATCTCGATGCCGCAGCGTCGTTTCGTAGATGGGTTCCACCTCCTCACCAGCCATACGCCGTTCATACCGACGCAGCACTTTGGGCAGCTCATCAGAGTAAATGTAATCGGTGATGGCGGTGTTTATCAGCTCTGCCGGAGTGTAACCCATTATTTCCGCCACCCGCGGGTTCACATATTTGAGCAAATGGTCCTGCACGATGATGATGCCGTCATTGGCCCGCTCAACCAGATTGCGATATTTCTCCTCACTCTCCCGCAGAGCCTCCTCAGCCTGCTTGCGCTCGACCAGCTCCTGCCACACGGCTTCGTACAGGCGGGCATTCTCCACTGCCACCGCTACTTGGTCCGCGACGGTGGATAGCAGGAGCTGTTCCTTATCGCCGTAAGCATACGGGCGGTAGGCTTGCACACAGATAACCCCCACCACCCGCCCGCCGATGCGCATGGGCACGCCTAACCAGGAGCCGGGCCATTCCATTGTGCCCCAGAGTTGCGGGGGCGGGAGGTTATCCTTCTCCACCTCCAAATCCCTCACCAGCAAAGGTTTGCCCTCGGTAATGACCCAAGAGGTCAAACCGGTCCCCAAGGCGCGCCGCTCCGGAGGCTCCCGCTGCCCCTGATCCACCCGCAAGCGGAAATCCAACTCACCGTTTTCCTCGTCATACAGGGCGATGAAGAAGGCATCGGCTTCGAAGATGGAGGTGATCTCTTGATAAACGGTCTCCATCAAATCATCCAATTGCAGAGTGGCTCCCACCGCTTTGGCAATGCGGTTGACCACCGCCAAACGTTGGCTTGTGTTGTGGGCCTCTTCGAACAGACGGGCATTTTCGATAGCGATGGCCGCCTGGTCGGCCAGCAACTCCAGGATGCGCACTTCGTTCTCATCAAAATTGTGCGGTTGCTGGAAAGCGACGGTCATCACCCCCACCACCCGTTCACCGACGCGCAGCGGCAGGCCGATAATCGCCCCACCCCAGCGGTAATCCTGGAACAAGGGATGGCTATTGACGTCGGAGACGACGATCCGTTCGCCACTACGCGCCACAGTATAGGTCAAACCATGCGGCCGGGGCTCGGAGTAGGGTTTCGGCTGGTATCCCCCCGCCCACAGGGCGGTCCCGAAGGTCAAGCGCTGACCATCGTAGAGGAAAATATGGGCGTCGTCCGCCCCCATCAACTTGAGGGCGTAGTCGAGAATGGCTTCCAGGACCGGACTCAACTCCAGGGTAGAGGTCAACTGCAGGCTCGCCTGATGTAGGGTTTCGAGTTCGGCGCGGCGTCGGCGCTCGGCCTCGTACAGGCGGGCATTCTCAATAGCGGCGGCAACGTGACCGGCAAAGGCGCGCAGGTTCTCGGCATGAGCTTGCGTGAAAAAGCCAGGGATGGCGCTGTCCACATTGAGAAAACCGATGACCTTATCGCGGACGACGATGGGCGCAGCCGCATACGAGCGCAGCCACTCCTGCACCGGCACGTGAACCCAGCCGGGGTAAGAGGCTGTGTCGGGAACGCACACTGGCTCCTTGCTTTCTACCATCCGCTGGAGGCTAGGCATACCCGTGATGTTGAAAGCCAGGGTAGCTACAAACTCCTCGGCACCGAAGCGCTCGTATCCTCGCCAGCGGACAATGCGCGCCTGCTCGCCTTCGATGAGCATGATGTTGGTGGCGTCATTGGGAACGACCTGGCATACCTGTTCCAGCACGTAATCCAACACTTGATCCAGGTCCAGGGTGCTGTTGACCACCGACGCCGCTCTTTCCAGAGCCTTGGCCAGGTCTCGCTCCTGCCGCAAAGCCTCCTCGACCTGCTTGCGTTTCAACGTCTGACCCAGTTGGCTGGCCACGTTCTGCACCAGTTCGATCTCGGAATCCTCAAACACCCGTTTTTGGAGAGCGTCAAAGCCCAGGGTGCCGATGACTTCCCCCTCGACTACCACGGGCACGATGAGAATAGACTGCACACGACGCTGGCGCATGACCTCGTGCACCGGAGCCAGCCGGGGGTCCGTTTGAGCCTCGGTCACCGCCAGCGGAGCCTTGTTTTCCAAAACATAAGCCATAGACGGGTTGTCTTCCACGGGGATGACGACTCCCACGGCTCCGGGGTCATCCGGCTGATGATAATCAGCAATCACCGTGGCGGAGGTGCGCTCGGGGTTTAGCAGGGCAAAGCCCGCCTGGGGGACGCGCAGGAAACGCGCCAGTTCGGCACAAATCCGGGATAGAGCATCTTGCGTGTCTACCGAGGAGGCGATAAGGGTCGTCACCTGATTGAGCAGCAGCACTTCCTGCAAGCGGCGCTGAACCTCCGCTTCCGCCTCTTTGCGGACGAGAATCTCCTCTTCCAGTTCCCTGGTCCTGGCCTGTACCTGCCCCCTTAATAAAAAGGTCCCTCCCAGCAACAGCAGCACCAATCCACCGGCCCCGACCAGCGCCCACTTCAACCACGCCGGGAATGAAACGCCCGGCCCCGCTCCGACCTCAAGCCACCTGCTCAGCGATTGATAATACACCGAGTTGCTTTTCTCTTTCAAGGCTACAAGGTGCATATCTATCGCGTTGAGCAGATAATAATTCTGCCCCTGCGGCACGGCGAAGCGAAGTTCTACCGGACAGCATATAATGGGGCTTTTCTCTACGTTGAATTCCTTCTCGTGTTGAAGTCCGTAGAGGCGAGTGACGAGTCCAGCATGGGCGGTCTCTTCGGCCACCAGTTGCAGGATAGTAGCATAGTCGTCCACCTCCACAAACTGGCAATCCACGTCGAAACGCTCGATTATGTCCTTGAAAGTCGCGTAAAAAGCATCGCCGGTCAGAACAGCCACTTTTTTGCCTTGCAAATCGGGGATGGACTCGATGCCAGACCTCTTGCGCGTGTACACCTGGCCCCAGTTGGACAGAAGGGTCTCGTTGGTGAAATCAAACTTCTCGTCCCGCTCCTCTGAGTAACTAATGCCCACCAGCAGGTCTATTTCGCCCTTCTCCAAACGCTCCAGGCACTCCCGCCAAGACCCCGGCACGTACTCAAGTTGCCATCCCTCTTGGGCAGCAATGTACTCCAGGACATCTATGTAAATGCCCTGCACACGACCGGCACTGTCCCAAAACACCAGGGGGCTATTAAGGTAGACACCAACTTTGACAGGCGTATCCGCAGAAAGGGGGAAGGTCAAAAACAAGGGCAGAAGAAGGAGGATAAAGAACAAAAGGACACGGTATTTCATGAAGTCTCCCCACTTAACGTCGTTCGACAGTGCACTATTGCTGGCTCCGCCGGTTCCTTCCGTTGGCCTGCCGTTGGCTCGGAGTTGTACTCCGAGCCCTCCAACCCCCATGCGGCAGCTCACACCTGGCGGCAGTGGCGGTTATGGTGGCGGAGTACAACTCCGCCACATCAGGTGAAAGGCCGGCCATGGAAAGCCGCCCTACGTAGGGGCCAGCGGCATGGTGAAGTAGAAGGTGCTGCCCTCGCCGACGGCGCTCTCCACCCAAATACGCCCCCCCTGCAATTCGACAATGCGCTTGGCGATGGACAGCCCTAACCCGGTCCCCTCTCGCTCCTGGGATAAGCGATGTCTGGAGCGGAAGAAAGCCGTGAACAATCGCGCTCGATCCTCAGGAGCGATGCCAATGCCAGTATCGCTCACCGCGCACAGGACCATAGGCCGTCCCTCCTCTTGCCAATGCTGCGCGCTGATGCGAATAGTTCCGCCGGCGGGAGTATACTTGTACGCATTGCTCAGCAAATTGATGAACACCTGGGTGAGCCGTGCCCGGTCGGCCCACACGAGCGGCAAATCGGCGGGGACGTCCACCGCGAGCTGTTGACTGCGGCTTTCTACCTCACCCTGCACCACCTGTACCACGTCATTGACCACGTCAGCCAGAGCCACCGCGCCCGGTTCAAACCTCATGCGCCCGGCCTCTAACTGGGAATGATCCAGCAAATCGTTGACCAGAGTCCGCATCCGGTCCACGTTGTCCTCGATAAGGGTCAAAAACTCTCGCTGGCGCTCATTGATGTCCCCTGCTTGCCCCGTCACCAGCAGCCGCGCAAAGCCCTTGATGGAGGTCATGGGCACCTTGAGCTCGTGGGAAACCAGGGACACGAACTCGCTCTTCGCCTCGTTGGCCCGCTTGATGTCCGCATATAAACGCGCGTTGGCCACAGCGATGGCCGCCTGGTTGGCCAGAGTCTGGCAGAGCTCCACCTCGGCCGGGGTGAAAGCGCGCTGTTCGCGGGTCTCCAGGCTGATGAACCCCACCAATTGATCTTGCACCACCAAAGGCACCAACAGCATGGATTTGGTGTCGAGCAAATTGACCAGGGAGCCCATGACCACCGACAGCGGATCAGCGGTGACATCGGTGATGACCAACGGCCTCCTGGCCTCTCGCAAAGATTCGTACACGGGGTTATCGGCCATAGGGATGAGCACATCTACCGCGCCCGGAGTGGTGATGTACTCCGCCTGCACAGAGCCAATCCCCTGTTCTTCATCGAACAGCACCAGACGACATTGGTCCACGCCGGTGACATTGGCCAGTTCATTGACCACGGTCTGGGTAATGGTAGACAAATCCAAAGAAGCGTTGAGCAGCGTGGAAACGCGGTTAATCACCGCCAAACGCCGGGCTCGCTCCTCGATTTCCAACAAGCCGCGCTGGGTAACGTCGTACAGACGCGCATTTTCGATGGCTATGGCCGCGTGATCGGCCAGGCGAATCACAAAAGCCAGGTCATCCTCGTTGAAACCATCCGGCTCCGGACTCTCCAGAGTCAACACCCCGATGACCCGCTCCTCGCGCGAGATGGGCACACTGAGCTGGGAACGAGTCTCCTGGCTCACCGCCACGTAGTCCGGGTCTCGCGAGACATCGGAGACCAGCGCCACCTCTCCGGTGCGCGCCACCCGCCCGACGATGCCCGAGTTCAGAGGCCAGGGTTCGTGCTGATAGCGCTCAATGGTGGCGGGGAAGCCCTCGCTGGCCAGCAAGAACAACCCCTCTTGATCATAATCCACCAGGTCCAATGCCCCCGCCGTCGCGCCAGTCACCCGCATAGCCCACTGCAAGGTCAGGCTCATCACCCGCTGGAAGTCGAGGGTCGCATTCAGCTCGCGGTCAATCTTCTGCATGGTGGATAGTTCCTCCACGCGTCGGGCGAGCTCCTGGTCGGTCATGGTGTACAGACGAGCATTCTCGATAGCAATGGCCGCCTGAGCCGCGAAGGAAGTGAGCAGATTCAGGTCCTCCTCGTCAAAAGGAGAGCCGTCCTTCTTGTTCACAGCTTCGACGACGCCTATCACTTTGTCATGACTGATCAACGGCACGCAGAGAATGCTCTGGGTGGCAAAGTCGGTCAACAGGTCCAGGTCCGTGTACCAGCGCGGATCGAGGTGCACGTCGTTGACGATGAGCGGCTCACCCGTCTGAGCGACGGTGCCGGCAATACCACTGCCCAGCGGCATGCGCGCATCTTTCAACTTGGTCTCCACCGGTCCGAGAGCGATCTGGAAGACCAGTTCCTCGGCGTCCTTGTCCATCAACAACAGCGATCCCGCCTCCACATCCAAAATCTCCACCACCTTCTCCATGATCAAACGCAAGACGGCGGACAAGTCCAGGGTGGAGGTGATGGAGCGGCTCACCTCGTTGAGGGTGACCAATTGTCGGGCCCGTGCTTTTGTATGGGCGTACAGGCGGGCGTTCTCGATGGCGATGGCCGCCTGGTTGGCGAAAATCTCCAGGACACCGATCTCCTCGCGGCTGGGACGGCGGCCATCGGCCGGTTCATCCACGGCGAGAAAGCCCAGCAGTTCATCGGAGCTATCGGTGAGGGGCACAAAGAGCTGATCGCCCTCGCGCCATTCCTGCCCCTCGCGCATTTCTCCGATGCGCTGAGGAAAGCCGTCGGCGGTGAGTTGCCTCTCCTCGGAGAAGAAATAGGATTGGCCAATGCGGTACTCATCGCGGATGGCCGCCTGGAAACGGGCCAGCGGGAAGCGAATGCTGGTCAACTCTTGCCACGTGGCCTCACCAGTGCCCGCCCAGGCTGCTACCTTGACAAAAGAGGGGTCCTCCTCGTCCACCAGGCTGAGAGTGACCAGGCCAAAGCCCATACTCTTGTGCACCGCGTCCACCGTCTGCTGCAGCACCACGTCCAGGTCCAAGCTCTTGAGGGTATTGCCCAGATGCAGAATGTTGGCCAGTTGTTTGGCGCGGCGGGCCAGGTTCTCACTCTGGATCACCTGTTTCTCATAGAGCTGAGCATTCTCCACCGCGATCACCGCCTGATCGGCCATAGCGGCCAGCAGAAGCAAATCCTCGCGGCTGTAGAGATCGTCGGACTGTTTGGGCCCCAAAGCCAACCAGCCCACGAGCCGCGCTTGAGTGCGTAAGGGGACGTTCAGGACCACACCCAACACCTGCAAACGAGCTCGCTCCTCGGCGGGGCATTCCTCCGCCTCTTCTCCCTGCAGATAGACGGTTTCCCCCTCCCGCAAGCGCTGCACCAGCCAATCCCGCTCCCGAAAATGCACCATTTGCGCCACCTGAGGGCTGACGTCCCCGGAAGTTTGCGTCACCCCGTAATCCCCTTTGGATTCGTCAAGCATGAAAACCAGGGCGCGCCCGGCCTGCACGGTGGTACGTGCCCGGGTGAGGAACACCTCCAGAAGCACCGGCAACTCTAAAGTCGCCGTGAGCGCCCGGCTGAAATCCCGCATAATGGCCTGGAAACTGGGACGCTCTTTGAAGAAGAAGCGATCAATCGCTCTCTGCAGACGCTGACGCAGCGGATTAAACGTCATAGACAGAACCAGGATGAAAAGGCCGAGTACGAGAGGATTACTGACCGGCGCCTTGACCCCGAATATCCGCGCGGCGATGGCCATGAAGAAAAGATAAGCTATCAAAACCAGAGCAGTGAGCAGGGTATAGAGCAATCCCCTGCTGATGATCAAGTCCACATTTAACTGGCGGTAGCGCAGGATGGCATAAGAGATAGTGAAAGGGAACAGCAGCAGAGGCAAGAGGTTCACCATTGGCTGGAAGGTCACATTCAGATTCAAACTCGGAAAGAGACGGGCCAGCAGGGAAACGATGAGCCAGGCGGCCGTGGGGCCAAAAGCCAGGATCGTACCCAAGAGAATGATGCGCGCCTGTTGACGCACAACACTGGAAGGGGGATGCTGGCGGGCGTGGATCAACAGGCTGACGAAGATCACCATCCCCAGGCCCATGAAAACATAGCTCAGCAGCCAGGGAGTGAAATACGCCCGTGGATCAGAGGGGATGAAGAGATACACTTCATTGACAACCAGCAAGACCAGGGCCAGCAGGTAAGGGGCCAGGACCGCAGCCGGCCAGCGGCGTACTATTCCCCGCTCGTAAGGGCAAACCAGAGCCAGATGAATCAGGGCCGCAGTGACCAGAGGCAGAGCGGCAGACCACAATCGCACCAGGTGATGGCTCGTATTGAGATCAAACATACAACCGGTGACCAGGGCCACCGCACAACAGAACACAGCGAAAGCCCGTCCCACCGGCGTTTGAGGCCGCCGCCAGTACACCCACAGCCCCATGATCAGGTGGACCACGGCGATCAGATAGGGGACCATAAAGTTAGTGAGAAATTGCGAGAAGGGGAAAGTAGTGAGCGGCACCCTCACCGCGCGCTCTACCCAGGCTCCGCGTCCGTCGGCGGACTCAACGGTGTAGACCACCGACTCGCCCAGGCGGCGATTTTGCAGCAGGGCGCTCAGCTCCCGCGCATTGCGTACTGGTTGTCCGTCAACCGCGAGAATGCGATCCGGATAACGGAGACCCGCTTGATGTCCCGGCCAGCTTGGCTCCTCGCTGCTGACCACCAGGGTAGGCTCCAGAAACACGCCGATAAAGGGTTGACGCATCCACTGCCAGGCGAAAAAGGGGGCCAGGATGTTAGCTCCGATGGTGATCAGGAAAAGCGCACCCAGAGCCAGGGAAGTCATGACACGCCCAAAAGTGGGAGGGCGTTCGGCACCGGGTGATGTTCCAGCAACTGAGTTATCTTTCATAGCCATCCCCCACATTCAATTGAACATTGGTGAGGTCTTGCCCCCCAGAAGCTCCTCTTTTTACTTTTCCATAATCTTGGAAAGCTGGTAGAGATTCATGTCAAAACGCGCGGAGCCGCTCAACGCCTCCGCCAGGGGAGTGGTTTTGATTTCGTTACCCACCAGACCCACCAGGACTCCTGCGTGTCCTTGCTCCAACTCCATCACGGCCGCCGCCCCCAAACGGGTGGCCAGCAAGCGGTCAAAAGCCGAGGGAGCACCGCCACGCTGCACGTGTCCCAACACGGTGACACGCACATCGAAACCCAGCTCTTCTTCTCGCTCTTTCAGGTAATTGACCACGGCCCGGGTTCCCGGCTTATACCCCTCGGCGACAACGACGATACAGTGAGCCTTGCCCCGGATGTAAGCGTTCACCAGGCTCTGCGCCACCGTCTCCAAAGGCGTCTCCACCTCGGGCACCAGAATGAGCTCTGCTCCACCGGCGACGCCCCCCATCAAAGCCAGGTATCCCGAATCGCGGCCCATTACCTCGATGAGAAAAGCCCGCTGATGCGAGGAGGCCGTGTCTTTAATTTTGTCAATGGCGTCCAAAATGGTGTTCAAAGCCGTGTCCACGCCGATGGCCATATCCGTGCCGCCCACATCGTTGTCAATGGTGGCCGGCACGCCTACCACAGGGAACCCCTGCTCGTAGAGAACCTGGGCACCGGTTAGCGAGCCGTTCCCGCCGATGACCACCAGGCCATCAACGCTGTTGCAGTTCAAGTGGCGCAAGGCTTCGCGCTGTCCGCGCACCGTCATAAACTCGGCAGACCGAGCCGTGCCCAGGAACGTCCCACCTTTGCCG
The DNA here is from genome assembly GCA_014360845.1 of Anaerolineae bacterium. Lineage (GTDB taxonomy): Bacteria > Chloroflexota > Anaerolineae > JACIWR01 > JACIWR01 > JACIWR01. Next base: position 3,512 of record JACIWR010000014.1, on the reverse strand, counting down.
ATAATTCCCCCCACAGAGCGAGCATCCAGAGGCATGACATCATTGTCAATCAGTCCCACATATCCCCGCTTGATGCCCAGTACCTCAAACCCACGGCTGATAGCGGTCCGCGTCACGGCGCGAATACAGGGATTCAATCCCGGCCCATCTCCACCACTGGTAAGTACACCGATACGTTTCATCCAACCGCCTCCTGTTAACAGTGCACTTGTCGGTTAATGGCGCTGCACACAGCGCGCCGAGGTCACATAGAGCTTGCGGTGCATCACCTTTCACCTTCTCATTATACCACTACTCGCTTTGGACTTCAACCAAGTATTTTATCGGGTGTGCATTTCAGTTTCGGGGCAGGGTTGTCCCGTAGCGGCCGACCGCTGCTGCGTCCTGAGCCCGGCGAAGGGCTGCGTCCTGAGCGAAGTTGGGGTAGCCGCTCTTTCCATAGCGCGGCCCGACGACCCCCGGCACCGCGAAGGCCCACTGTCGTAACCGGGGTTGCGCGGTAAGAAACCGCGCCTACCATATTCTGGGGGGATGGGAGAGGTCTCCGAGGCCAGGGCACAGCAGCAACTCGCCCCACAAGTGAAATGCACCCGCGGAAACACCCAACTTGCGATAGTTCCATAAGTACACTATAATTGGGATTGCACAGAGAACAGCCAAGCAAGTGAGAAAAGCAGCGGAGGGCCCCAGCCAATGCGCCCTAAATCCATGCTCCTAGATATTTTGGAACGAGCCTCCGCCAAGGCCGTATTACAGGCCAGGCCCCCGGCAGATCACGGGCGGATCATGGACTACGTCCACTTTCCCTTCCTGGCCGTCGTCAACCAACGCGAGATGAAAATGGCGCTGCTGCTGGCGGTGATTAACCCCCGTGTGGGTGGCGTACTGCTCATTGGACCGCGCGGCACTGGCAAAACCACTGCCGTGCGTGGCCTGGTGGACCTGCTACCACCCATCCAACGCAGCACCTGTCCTTACGGATGCGAACCGGAAGCGGCCTATGCCCGTGGCATTGATGCCGTGTGTCGCGACTGCGCGGAGAAACTGGCCCGGGGCGAACCCATCACCGCGCCCGATCGCATGCGCCTGATTGAACTCCCTCTCAACGCCCGCCTGGAAGACGTCGTCGGAGGGATAAACGAGCGCGTCGCCCTGGAACAACAGAAAATCCGGCTGGAACGAGGCATTCTCTCCTACGCCGATCGCAACATCCTTTACGTGGACGAAATCAACCTCCTGGACGATGCCATCGTCAACGCCATCCTGGACGCGGCAGCCCAGGGACGCTACACCGTGCGACGCGGACCGCTCAGCAGCACCTATCACGCCCGTTTCGTGCTCATCGGTTCTATGAACCCCGAAGAGGGACTGCTGCGTCCGCAGATCATGGACCGCCTGGGTCTGCGCGTCATCGTCAGCGGGCTGACCAATGACGAAGAGCGCCTGGAGGTATATCGCCGGGTGCGGACCTTTGCCGAGCACCCGCATGACATGCTGGCCCTCTACGCTGAGGAAACCGCCGCCCTCACCCAAGAGATTGCCGAAGCCAAAGCCCGTCTACCGGAGGTGATCACCACCGGGCCGGCGGAACGCCTGGCCCTGCGACTGGTCCGCGAGCTGCAAATAGACTCCCATCGCGCCGAGTTCGTCCTGCTGGAAGCCGCCCGGGCTCACGCCGCAGCCGATGGACGACTGAAAGCCACCGTCACCGACGTGCGCGCCGTGGCTCCTATGGCCCTCCGCCAGCGGCGCAGCGAATTCATGGTTCGCTACTTCGCCCAGTGCACCGCTGAGGATGAAGAGATTCGCGCCAAAATTGCGGCCACGCACTGAACTCAGGCGTCGGGGCCAGCGGACCAGCAACTGGTTAGCCAAATCCGGCAGAAGATGGTACAATATCCGCAATTCCGCGCGTGATCCGATCCGCACACCTTGACGAGGAAAGAAATGAGCAACGGAAAAGACGAAAAAGAGATGTATCAGGCGCGAGTGGCCGGGCTGATGGCCCTCCTGGACGTAGCGCGCACCGTGACCTCGGAATTGAACCTGAGAAAACTGCTGCGCAAAATCGTGCACGCCGCCGTCGAGGTGCTCGACGCGACTACCGGCTCGCTCCTCATCTGGGACCCGGCCACAGATGAATTGGTGTTCGCCGTGGCGGAGAAAGGGATAGGCGCATCTCTGGAACAAACGCGCATGCCCGCCGATAAAGGCATTGCCGGTTGGGTCTTTACCCGCTGCGAACCCCTCATTGTCAGCGATGTGCAACAGGATCCGCGCTTCTTCGGAGAAATTGACAAGAACTTTCACACCACCTCTCTTATCGCCGTGCCGATGATGACCCCCACCGAGAAAATCGGCGTCATCGAAGTTCTGAACAAACGCTCCGGGGAACAATTCAACCAACAAGACCTGGACTTGCTCAGCGCTTTGGCCGGGCAGGCCGCCATCGCCATCGTCAACGCCCGCCTATACCAGGAGCTTGAGGATGAAAAGAATCGCATTCTCGCCGTGGAGAGCGAAGCCCAGAAGAGATTAGCCCGCGACCTCCACGATGGGCCGGCCCAAACTCTGGCGGCCATCATCATGAGCATCGAGTTTATCCAAACCCTGCTCCAGCGTGACCCTGCACAGGTACCCCAGGAACTGGAGAAACTGCGGCAAACGGCCACCAAAGCTCTGGCCCAAGTGCGCAACACCCTCTTCGAACTGCGTCCCGTCATCCTGGAAACCCAGGGTCTGAAAGCGGCCCTCGAATCCTATGTGGACCGCCTGCGCACGACGGAGGACATGAAAATCCACCTCGACGTGCGGGGCCTGGATAAACGTCTGCCGCCTAAATTGGAACACATCTGCTTTGCCATCGTCCAGGAGGCTGTGGGCAACATCAAGAAACACGCCGAGGCCACCCAAGTGTGGATCGGGGTCGAACGCCGGGCCAAAGACCTGGTCCTGGGCATCCGCGATGACGGTCGCGGCTTTGATGTGGAGTCCGTACAAAGGACATACGCGCGGCGCGGGAGCATGGGCCTGTTGAACATGCAAGAACGCGCCGAGTTGGTGGGCGGTCAACTGACCATTGAATCGGCTCCCGGACAGGGTACGCTGGTCAGCCTCATCGCTCCGCTAAAAGTACCAAGTGCCCCGGAAACGAGACGCAAAGGCACCGGGCCATTGGACTACGACAAGCCGCCGACCACCAAAGAACGACGCAAGGGCACCGGGCCTCTGATCTCGCCCTCTAAATAGTTGACTTCCCCGCAAGCCCCTCTTACCCCTCGGCTGACCCTCGTTGTCCCGCAGTTGTACTACGGGACATGCTCGCGGAATCCAGTTCCGCTACTGAAACACATCACCCAAGCGTTACTACTCAGGCTAGCAGGCGCACTGTCCTCCCCAGGCTCGTAGCCCCCGTCCCGGGGGCGTCTCGGCTGAGAAAACCGCGCAAAAGACAGCATCTTGCCGCATGGAACGTCCCCGGGACGGGGACTTGGAGCATAGGCTGAGTAGTC